>NZ_JBEZGQ010000610.1:0-5189 GCF_040650095.1 Actinoplanes sp. NPDC048791
CCTCCGCCGGCACCGGGCCGGCCGCGGGTGACTCCGCCGGGGCGCTGGTCTCGGCAGGAGCAGCGCTGGAGGTGGGGGCCGGCGATGCGGCGGGGGCCGGGCTGGTCACCGCCGGCACCGGCGCCGGGGCCTCATCCGCGAAAGCCCTGGTAGCGGTCACCACGCCGGCCAGGACGACGACAGTCGCGGCGGTGGCGATCGAGGCGGTACGGCGGTTCAGGCGCATCACGGAACTCCTGTGCGGTCGGGGGTGATCCTTCGCAGGAGTAGACGCGCGGCGCCTCGGAAGGTTGGCGCTGCCACGGTGACGCCCGTCACAGGTTGCCGTTACCTAGACTCGCGGCTGTGCAGCCCTTGATCCGCGCGTACCGTCCCGCCGACCTCGACGCCGTTTACGACATCTGCGTCCGTACCGCCGACGCCGGGGGTGATGCCCGGGGGCAGTACTCGTCCGACCGCCTGATGGGTGACATCTTCGCGGCGCCGTACGTGACGCTCGAGCCGGAACACGCGTACGTCCTCGACGACGGCACCGGCGCAGCCGTGGGCTACGTGCTCGGCACCGCCGACACGGCCCGCTTCGCGCAGCGTTACCGCTACGAATGGCTGCCCGCGACCGCCGGCCGTTACCCGCACCCGGCGGAGCCGGCGGTGACCCGCGAGGACAGCATGCTGTGGCTGCACGAGCACCCGGAGCGCATGATCGTGCCCGAGCTGGCCGACTACCCCGCGCACCTGCACATCGACCTGCTGCCGGAGTGGCAGGGCCAGGGCTGGGGTCGCGGCCTGATCAACGCCTTCCTGGCCGGCCTGCACGCCGCCGGGGTGCCCCGGGTGCATCTGGGCATGGCGGTGACCAACGTCAGCGCCCGGGCCTTCTACGAACGGCTGGGCTTCGTCGAGATCCCGGTGCCCGACGCGGCCACCGTCACCTATCTCGGCCGCGGCACGGCCGAGTAGCGCGTCCTACTCGCTGCGGCCGCGGCGCTGCCGGACCTTGGCCAGCGCCTCGGCCAGGATGGCCGCCCCGTCCTCGTCGGAGCGCCGCTCCTTGACGTAGGCCAGGTGCGACTTGTAGGGCTCGCTGCGCATCCGGCCGGGAGGCTTCTCCCGGTCGAGACCGCCGGGCTGGCCGCACCGGGTGCAGTCCCACGTCTCCGGGGGCACCACATCGGCCGCGAAGCGGACCTCCACGGGGTGTCCGGCGGCGCACCAGTACGTCACCTCCCGCCGCGGGGCGGGCTCACTGCGCTCGTCAGGGCGCATCGGGCTGGAGCCGACACGACTGCCGCGGATCGCACTGCCACTGGACACGGAAGTCACTCCTGTCTCGAGGGCGTTTCATCGCCGGGGAAAGCGGCGGTATAAAAGCGGTGTAAAACAACCGCGCGGCCCGGACGGACCGGACCGCGCGGCAGAGTCTACGACTCGCGGAGCATCTGGAGGAAGACCTGATAACGAACGCTTGGGAAGCGGACGTTAACTATGTGTTTCAGCCCGCCTGCGCGACCTTGAGCCAGAGGCCCAGGCCCACGATGCAGGCGAACCAGATGACGCCCACGAGCACCGTGTAGCGGTCCAGGTTCTTCTCCGCGACCGAGGAGCCGGCGAGGCTGGAAGTGACGCCGCCACCGAACATGCTGGACATGCCGCCGCCCTTGCCGCGGTGCAGCAGGACGAGCAGGGTCAGCAGGATGCTGGAGATGAGCAGCAACACGATCAACGTGTACGCGAACGCGATCGGCATGGTCGGGTCATTCCTCTCGAAGGGCACAGCAGCGCCACCACAATAGCGGGTGCCCGGCCACCGCATGGCGGCGGCCGGGCCTACAACTCAGCGCTGGACGTGCTCGCGGAACCGGACGATCGACGCGAACTCCTCGGCGTCCAGGCTCGCGCCGCCGATCAGGGCGCCGTCCACGTCGGGCTGCGCCATGATCGCGGCGATGTTGGCCGCCTTCACCGAGCCGCCGTACTGCACGCGCACCGCGTCCGCCGTCTCCGCGCCGTACTTCTCGGCGAGCCGCGCCCGGATGGCGCCGCACACCTCCTGCGCGTCGTCGGGCGTCGCGGTCTTGCCGGTGCCGATCGCCCACACCGGCTCGTACGCGATCACGATGTTCTTGACCTGCTCGGCCTTGAGCCCGTCGAGCGCGCCGTCCAGCTGCGAGCAGCAGTGCGGCACGTGGCTGGCGGCCTCGCGGATCTCCAGGCCCTCACCCACGCAGAGGATCGGCGTCAGGTCGTTGGCCAGGGCCGCCTTCACCTTGGCGTTGACCAGCGCGTCGTCCTCGTGGTGGAACTGGCGGCGCTCGGAGTGTCCGACCACCACGTAGGTGCAGCCCAGCTTGGCCAGCATCGACCCGGAGATGTCCCCGGTGTGCGCGCCGCCCTTGTGCTCGGACAGGTCCTGCGCGCCGTAGCGGATCAGCACCTTGTCGCCGTCGATCGCCGTCTGCACACTGCGCAGGTCGGTGTACGGCGGCAGCACAACCGCCTCGACGTCGGTCAGCTGCTGCTCGGTCAGGCTCGCGGCGAGCTTCTGCACCAGGAGGATGGCCTCGAAGTGGTTGAGGTTCATCTTCCAGTTGCCGGCCATGATCGGCCGGCGGGTCACGTCTGACATCAGGACTCCAGTGCCGAGAGGCCGGGCAGGGACTTGCCCTCGAGGTATTCCAGCGAGGCTCCGCCACCGGTCGAGATGTGCCCGAAGCCGGACTCGTCGATGCCCAGGGCCCGTACGGCCGCGGCCGAGTCGCCGCCGCCGACCACCGAGAAGCCGTCGATCTTGGTGATCGCCTCGGCGACGCCCCGGGTGCCGGCCGCGAACGGGGCCAGCTCGAAGACGCCCATCGGGCCGTTCCAGAACACCGTCTTCGCATTCGCGATCGTCTCGGCAAAGAGCGCGACCGACTTCGGGCCGATGTCCAGACCGAGCCGATCAGCCGGAATATCCGAAATGTCGACGACGTCGTGCTCAGCGGAAGCGTCGAACGCGGTCGCCGCCACAACGTCCACCGGCAGCACAATGCGGCCGTCAGCCTGCGAGAGCAGATCGGCACAGGTGGAGATCATCTCGGCTTCGAGCAGCGACTTACCGACCTCGTGGCCCTGGGCCTTGAGGAAGGTGAAGCACATGCCGCCGCCGATGAGCAGCTTGTCGACCTTCGGCAGCAGCGCCTGGATGACGGCGAGCTTGTCGGAGACCTTCGAACCGCCGAGCACCACCACGTAGGGCTGCTCCGGGGTCTCGGACACCTTGCGCAGAACCTCGACCTCGGTGAGGACCAGGCCACCGGCGTAGTGCGGGAGCCGGGCCGCGACGTCGTAGACCGAGGCGTGCTTGCGGTGCACCGCGCCGAACGCGTCGTCGACGTAGAACTCCGCCAGCCCGGCCAGCTCGTCCGCGAACGCGCCGCGCTCGGCGTCGTCCTTGCTGGTCTCGCCGGCGTTGAAACGCAGGTTCTCCAGCAGCAGCACCTGGCCGTCGAGCAGCGCGTCGGCGGCCGCCCGGGCGGACGGGCCCACGGTGTCCTCGGCGAAGACGACCGGGTTGCCGAGCAGCTCACCGAGGCGGGTGGCGACCGGGGCGAGCGTGTACTTCGGGTCCGGCGCACCCTTGGGGCGGCCGAGGTGCGAGCACACGATCACGCGGGCACCCGCGTCACGCAGAGTGATCAGGGTCGGCAGCACCGCGCGGATGCGGCCGTCGTCACTGATCCGGCTTGGGTCAGCCTTGTCGAACGGGACGTTCAGGTCGGCGCGCACGAGCACGCGCCGACCCGAGACACCCTCGCCGAGCAGGTCGTCGAGAGTCTTCAACTGGCTCAGCCGACCAGCTTGACCAGGTCGACGAGGCGGTTCGAGTAGCCCCACTCGTTGTCGTACCAGCCGACGACCTTGACCTGGTTGCCGATGACCTTGGTCAGGCCGGCGTCGAAGATGCAGGAGGCCGGGTCGGTGACGATGTCCGAGGAGACGATCTGGTCCTCGGTGTAGACCAGGATGCCCTTGAGCGGGCCGTCCGCGGCGGCCTTGATCGCGGCGTTGACCTCGTCGACGGAGGTCTCCTTGCCGGCCTGGAAGGTCAGGTCGGTGGCCGAGCCAGTCGGGATCGGCACGCGCATCGCGAAGCCGTCGAGCTTGCCCTTGAGCTCCGGCAGCACCAGGCTGACGGCCTTGGCGGCACCGGTGGAGGTCGGCACCACGTTGAGGGCGGCGGCGCGGGCGCGACGCAGGTCCTTGTGCGGGCCGTCCTGCAGGTTCTGGTCCTGCGTGTAGGCGTGGATCGTGGTCATCAGGCCACGCTCGATGCCGATCGTGTCGTTGAGCACCTTGGCCATCGGCGCGAGGCAGTTGGTGGTGCACGACGCGTTGGAGATGATCGTGTGCTTGGCGGCGTCGTACAGGTTGTCGTTGACGCCCATCACGATCGTGATGTCCTCGTTCTTGGCCGGCGCCGAGATGATGACCTTCTTGGCGCCGTTGTCGACGTGCGCCTTGGCCTTGGTGGCGTCGGTGAAGAAGCCGGTCGACTCGATGACGACATCGGCACCCAGGTCACCCCAGTGCAGGTTGGCCGGGTCACGCTCGGCGAACGCCTTGAAGGTCTTGCCGGCGACGGTGATCTCGTCGGCGGTGGCCTTCACCTCGTGCGGCAGCCGGCCCAGGATGCTGTCGTACTTCAGCAGGTGGGCGAGCGTCGCGTTGTCGGTCAGGTCGTTGACACCGACGATCTCGATGTCCGCGCCGGAGGCGGAAACCGCCCGGAAGAAGTTGCGGCCGATACGGCCGAAGCCGTTGATGCCAACCCGGATGGTCACAGGTGGATCTCCTCGTTTCGGTCCGCCGGGATCTAGGACCGGCGGAGGTCTGCGTGCCGACCTGATCGAGGGCCGGCAGTTGCTTCATCTGGCCACCGCGCCTCGAAGGTCGAGTCCGCCGCGGCCAGGTCGGAGCTGGCGCTGCCGGCGGCGCCCGGCGCGGGCGGCCATGCTTGCCGGCACCGTCGCCGTCGAGGCCACCCTATCCGAGAACCCCTCCCGCCCCTGGACCGGGGGCGCGACCTGATCGTGACCTAAGGTGCGCAAACGTTTCCGGTACGCGCACACCCATCGACAACCGCAAACCTGGCTGGGCGTTGTTTCCTTGGCGGCCGGGGGTGGTGGTCCCGGCCGTTGGGCGCCGCC
>NZ_JBEZGQ010000611.1:0-5183 GCF_040650095.1 Actinoplanes sp. NPDC048791
TGGCGTGCCGTTCTCGGCGCACGCGCTGACCGCCAAGCTGCTGCGGCACGTGCTGGACACGGTCATCCGGCTGCAGGACGGGCCGCCCGCGGTGCTGACGGTGACGCACCCGGCGAACTGGGGACCGTACAAACGGGAGCAGCTGGACCAGGCGCTGCGGCTGGCCGACACCGGGCCGGCGCTGCTGCGCACCGAGCCGGAGGCCGCGGCGCTCCAGCATGCGACGGCCCGCCGGATCGGGCCGGGCGAGACCGTGGCCGTGTACGACCTGGGTGGCGGCACTTTCGACGCGGCGGTGCTGCGCCGTGAGGGTGAGGGCTTCCAGGTGCTGGGCGAGCCCGAGGGCATCGAGCAGCTCGGCGGCGCGGACTTCGACGAGGCGGTCTTCGGGCACGTCCTGGGGGTGCTCGGCGACCGGGTCGAAGGCCTGGACCCGAACGAGCCCGACGTGGTCACCGCACTGGCCCGGTTGCGCCGCGACTGCGTGGAGGCCAAGGAGGCGCTGTCCTTCGACACCGAGGTGATGATCCCGGTGGCGCTGCCCGGCGTGCACACCCGGGTCCGGCTGAACCGCTCCGAACTGGAGTCGATGATCGCCCCGGCGCTGGCCGACACGGTCGCGGCGATGCACCGGGCGCTGCGCGCGGCCCGGGTGGCGCCGGCCGAGCTGGACGCGGTGCTGCTGGCGGGCGGGTCGTCCCGGATCCCGCTGATCGGGCAGCTGCTGGCGACGGCGTTCGACCGGCCGGTGGTGGCCGACCCGCATCCGGAGCACAGCATCGCGATGGGCGCGGCGGTGGCTACGGCGCTGGTCACCGGCGGGGTGTCGCCCTTCGACGACGCGGTGGCGCCGCCGCCGCGCCCGGTCGCCGGGGCCGGTCCGGAGCCGGTCGCACCTGTCGGTGCCGACGCGACGGCGGCCTGGCAGGACCCGGAAGCCGGGAACGACACTCTGCTCGAAGCGCCGGCTTTCGCGGCAGCCAACGGCACCGGGCCGCACGACGACGCCGGATCCACCCAACTCCTGGCCGGCAACGGCACGCAGATCGCGCCGGGGATCCCCGTCGACGCCGGATCCACGCAGATTCTGCCGGGCAGCGGCAACGGCAACGGGGGCGCAGCAGCCACGCGGATCCTGCCCGGCGACGCGGTGCAGGCCGAGAGGCCGGTCAGCGGCGGGGCGGCGCCAGGCCCGGTGGCCTACTCGCGCGGCGCTGCCTCCGTACCCTCGACCGGGCAGCCCCTCGCGACCCCGACCCGCACCTTCCCGCAGCCGACGAGCCCGGCCCCGCCACCGCCCGGTCCCCCGCCGGTGCACTATCCGCCGGCGCCGGCCGGTGGCGACCGGCCCCCGGCCAAGCGCAACGGCAAGCTGCTGGTCCTGGTCGGCGCCCTCACCCTCGCGATGATCGCCGGGACCACCGTCCTGGTCGCCCTGGTCCGGCGCGGCGACAAGGACCGGGACACGGCCGCGCCGCCGACCGCCTCCCCGTCGGTCAGTGTGCCGCTGACGTTTCCCACCGCCGGGATGTTGATCCAGGTCGACGCCGGCGGTGACCAGCGGCCCAAGCTCAAGTCCAGCGCCTACCTGCTCACCCCCGGCAAGCCCGGCCGCACGGCTGTCGCGGACACCGGCGGCGACGTGCTGCCCGAGTGGTCCCGCGACCGCAAGAAGGTCGCGGTGATCCGGTACGAGGCGGACGGCAGCAACGCGATCTGGGTGATGGCCGCCGACGGCAGCAAACCGCAGAAGGTCGTGGAGAACGCCACCGGTGGCCGGGTGTCCTGGAATCCCGACGGCAGCAAGCTGGCGTTCCTGCGCAAGGTCGACGGCAGCCCGCAGATCTTCTCCATCAAGATCGGTGACTCGAAGCCGACCCAGCTGACCTGGGCGGACGGCATGAAGGACGATCCGGCCTGGTCGCCCGGCGGCGGGGCGATCGCCTACTGGAAGCTGGTGAAGGATGAGCGGCAGATCTTCATCCTGAATGCCAACGATCCGGAGGAGCCCGGCCTGCAGGTGACCGAGGGCGACAGTGGTCCCGGGGTCGACCCGAACTGGTCACCGGACGGGATGCGGATCGCCTACACCCGTGATCCGGGCGACTCGGGAGACATCTGGACCATCAGTCCCGACGGCAAGAACCCGAAGCAGCTGACCGAGCATGAGGACCGGGAGATGGACCCGTCCTGGGCGCCGGACGGCAGCTGGCTGGCCTTCACCCGCGGACCGGTCAACCAGCCGAAGATCGTGATCGCCAAGGCGGACGGCTCCGCGGAGCAGGTCCTCACCGAAGGGGACGCCCGCGAGGGTCATCCCTGCTGGTCCTGACCTTTCCAGTCGTCGGCCAGGATCGCCATGACGGTGGCGTCCACCCAGCCCTGCGGCGTGCGCAACGCGTCCCGCAGGACGCCTTCGGCGACAAAACCCACCTTCTCGTACGCGCGGCGGGCGCGCGGGTTGAACGAGTACACCTCCAGGGCGATGCGGTGCAGGCCGAGCTGTTCCAGGCCGTAGCCGACGAGCAGCCGGGCCGCCTCGGTGCCCAGCCCCCGGTCCCGCCCCTGCGGTCCGAACATGGTCCGGAAGTTGCAGCTGCGGTTGGGCGGGTCCCACTCGTTGAGGACGACCTCACCGACCCAGGCTCCGGTGGCCCGCTCCTCCACCGCGAGGTCGAGACGGTCGGGGCGGTCGGCTCGGGTGCCGTACCACTCGCGCAGCCGCTCTTCGGCGGCCTCGTCCCAGACGATCGGCTGGCTGCCGGTGAGCCGGACGACCTCGGGATCGCGCAGCGCGTCCCGGACGGCGGGGAAGTCACCGGCCCGGAACGGGCGCAGCACGACGCGGGGGCCGACGAGGGTGGGCTTGACGGAGAAATCGGCGGCCATCGGGCGATGATCGACGAACCGCCCCGCCCGGGCAAGCACATTCGCCCGACGGTGGCTGTCGAAAGTCGCACCCGGCGACCGATCGATCACGAGAGGTAGCCCGCGGGGTGGGCCGGTGACTATCCTCAGCCGATGCTCGACGCCGAGGCACGCCTCTTGCTCGCCCCCCATCTGGCAGTCTTCCGCAGCGTGACCGGCGCCCTCGACGCCGATCAGCGGCGGCTCGAGCAGACCACGGCCGAGCTGACCGGCCGGCCCCGGTTCGGCGGTTCGCTCGGCAAACACCTAGCCACGGTCAAACGGATCCGGGAGCTGCGGCGCGACCAGCAGGAGCTGACCGTCCGCATCGACCAGCAGCAGGCCCGGGCGGAGCATCTGGCCGAGCAGATCGACGGCCTGGTCGAGCCCGCACTACGGCTCAACGACGGCCACTACCAGCGGCTGGTCGTGGTGACGCTGCTCTTCACCCAGGCGCTGGGACATTGCGAGGAGGCCGGCCGGCACCTCGGCGCGGCCGTCGGGGCGGCCGGCACGGTGATGCGGGCCGTGATGGGCAAGACCATGGGGTCCGCCGACCAGTTCCGGGCGGAGTGGTCGGCCCGCGACTATGACAACCACATCCGCGACGCGGCCGCGGGCCTGCGGGCCCTGCCCGGCCAGATCGCGTACGCCGAACGCCGAGTGGCCGACCTGACCGGGATCACCGTGCCGCCCGCCCGGACGCCGGATCTCGCCTTGCTGGACGAGGTGCCGCAGACCCTGGCGAGCGCCGGAGCGCGGCTGCGGCTGGCCGAGAGCCGCGTCCCGCTCGGCGGCCTGCAACGGCAGCTGCGGGCCACCACCGAGGTGATCGAGCAGCGGCGCCAACTGGCCGACAAGAAGCGGCATGCCGCGCTGCGGGCCGCCTACAGCCGGCTTTGACCCTCGCGGCTCAGCCGGCGGCTTCGTCGAGGTCGACGATCTCGCGGCCCAGCGGCCAGAACGCCGCCGGGACCAGCTTGAAGTTGGCGATGCCGAACGGGATGCCGATGATCGTCACGCACTGGGCGACGCCCGCCACCACGTGACCCAGCGCCAGCCACCAGCCGGCGATGACGACCCACAGCACGTTGGCCAGGCCCGAGGCGACGCCCGCGGTGGGCCGGGTGACCAGCGTACGGCCGAACGGCCACAGCGAGTACGACGCCAGCCGCAGCGACGCGACCCCGAACGGGATGGTCACCACGAGGGCGAAGCAGAGCAGCGCGGCCAGCCCGTAGCCCAGAGCCAGGATGAAGCCGCTGCCGAAGATGAACCAGAGGACGTTCAGGATGAAGCGCACCTGATCAGCATGACGCGGGCGCGCCAGTGGCCCGTCCTCGCGGGCGCGGACCCGGCCATTCGGCGCCCCCGAATCGGCGGGATGCCGATCACCGAAGGGCCGCGTCCGACGCTCGGAGGCGATGGCGGTGACCTCCGATGAGGACAGTGCCAGACGGCGCTTGCGGGATTCTTGTGGTTCGATCGACGGCTCGGGCTACGAGAGGTCGGGCGTGGGGGATTTCCGGTTACTGGGTCCGGTCGAGGTGTGGCACGGCTCCGAGCGCGTCGACGTCGGGCACCCGCGGCAGCGGACCGTGCTGGCGGCTCTGCTCGCCGACGCCGGGCGGTCCGTGCCGGTCGCCGCCCTCATCGACCGGGTCTGGGGCCAGGCCCCGCCACGGTCCGCGCGGCAGTCGCTGCACGCGCACCTCACCCGGGTCCGGCAGGTCGTGCAGCGCGCCGGTGTGCCCGGCTCACTCGTGCTCACCTCGGACTCGTACCGCCTCGAGGTCGACCCGGCCACCGTGGACGTGCACCGGCTGGGCCAGCTGACCGCCCGGGCCCTGCGGCCGGAGCACACCGCCGAGCAGCGGGTGGCCCTGCTGCGGCAGGGCATGGCGCTGTGGCGCGGCGAGCCCCTGGCGGGCCTCGGCGGGGAGTGGGTCGCGCAGACCCGGCAGCTCTGGCGCCGCCGGTACGCGGACACCGCCGTGGCCTGGGCCCGGGCCGAGCTGGCAGTCGGCCACCCGGGCGAGGTCATCCGGGTCCTCGGTGACCTGGCCGCCCAGTTCCCGCTGCAGGAGTCGCTGGCCGCGGTGCTGATGCGGGCCCTGGTGGCGGCCGGACGCCCGGCCGAGGCGCTGGCCCACTACGCGGCCGTCCGCCGCTATCTGATCGAGGAACTCGGCGCCGAGCCGGGCGCGGACCTGCAGGACGTGCACCGCTCGGTGCTGCGCGGGGACGAACCCGGTGGCGTCCGCTCCGGCCCGGCG
>NZ_JBEZGQ010000612.1:0-5170 GCF_040650095.1 Actinoplanes sp. NPDC048791
ATGCCGGACAGCCGGGGCGAGCCGCCCCGACCGGTCGCACCGGACAGCCGGATCGGGCCGCCTCGGCCTGTTGTGCGGGGCGGGCGGGGTGCGTGGATGATCCGCCGGGTGGCTCTCAGGAGTGGCGGGCGGCTGCCGAAGGGGGTGGTGAGGTTGCCGTTCGGTTGCCGCCCACCCGGGCGGCCGGGATGTGAGGGTGAGGCCGGGGATGTCGAGTACCGACCTGACAGGTGGTCGTTCGCGTCGGCGGATGTGGGGTGACCTGCCGGTCACCGTCAAGGTCCTGTGCGCGGTGTTCGTGGCCGCGCTGGCCGCCGCACTGGCCGGCGGCCTCGGGATCGTCAAACTCGCCGCGGTCGACGAGGAGGGCGGCGGCATCTACGAGCGCAACCTGCTGCCCATCGCCGCGCTGGCCGACATCGACGGTGCTGTGAACGAGTTCCGGGCGACGGTCCTGCAGCATGTGGTCGCCGCCAATGCCGCCGACAAGCAGCAGAGCGAGCAGGGCCTGACCGCGTTCCGCGCGGAGGTCGGCGAGCTGTGGCAGAGCTACACCGCCGAGGCCGGCACCCCTCAGGAGCAGACCGCCCGGCAGCAGTTCGAGGCCGCGCTGACCGCCATGTACGAGGTCGCCGACGCCGGGCTGCTGCCGCTGAGCCGCGATCTGAAGGTCGCCGAGGCCGCCCGGGCGGAGAAGGAGAGCTTCGACCCGGCGTTCGACAAGGTCAGCGACGCGCTGGCGGCGCTGGACGAGGTCGAGACGGCCCAGGCCACCGCCGCGGCCGACTCGGCCGAGTCGACGTTCCGCAACGCCCGGACCATGCTGATCGTCGTGCTCGTGGCCGGCATCCTGCTGGCCGTCGCGGCCGGCATGTTCGTGGCGCGCTCGGTCAGCCGGCCACTGGGTCGGGTGGTCGACACGCTGCAGCGGGTGCAGCAGGGCGATCTGACCGCGGTGGCCGACGTCGACAGCCGCGACGAGGTGGGCCGGCTCGGCGCCGCGCTGAACGCCACCACCTCCTCGCTGCGGGAGATCATCGGCGGCCGCATGTCCCAGACCGCCGTCAGCCTGGCCGCCGCCGCGGAGGAGCTGTCCGCGGTCAGCACCCAGTTGCAGTCCGGCGCCTCCGACGTGGCGGCGCGGGCCACCTCGGCCACCCGGGCCAGCGAGGAGGTCAACGCCGGGGTGCAGACGATGGCCGCCGGCGCCGAGCAGATGAACGCGTCGATCACCGAGATCGCCACCAACGCCGGCCAGGCCGCGCAGGTGGCCCAGGACGGTCGCAGCGTCGCCGAGCGCACCACCGCCCAGGTGGCCGAGCTGGGCACGGCCAGCGCCGAGATCGGCGACGTGGTCCGGCTGATCACCAGCATCGCCGAGCAGACCAACCTGCTGGCGCTCAACGCCACCATCGAGGCCGCCCGGGCCGGGGAGCTCGGCAAGGGTTTCGCGGTGGTGGCCGGCGAGGTCAAGGAGCTGGCGCAGCAGACCGCCAAGGCAACCGAGGAGATCACCGGCCGGATCAGCAACATCCAGTCCTCCAGCGGGTCCGCGGCCGCCGCCATCGGGGAGATCACCGAGGTCATCACCCAGATCGGCGACTACACCACCACGATCGCCTCCGCGGTGGAGGAGCAGACCGCCACCACCCAGGAGATGAGCCGCTCGGTGGCCGAGGCGGCCACCAGCAGCAGCGACGTCGCCCGTACCGTCTCCGGGGTGGCCGATGTCGCCTCCTCCACCGCCGACGGCGCCCGGACCACGCAGCAGGCCGCGTCGGATCTGACCCGCCTGGCCAGCGAGCTGACCAGCATCGTGGGCAGCTTCCGGCACTGAGCCCCGACTGCCGTCAACTCCCCACACAATCCACCAATACTGACCAATCATTGAAATTCATATTGCTCGATGTCATACTTGGGAGCGCTCCCATATGGAACCTCACGTCGATGAACGGAGATGATCCATGAGTTCCCCCAAGCTCGGGCAATCCGGTAGGCGATCCTCCTCAGCCGTCCGCCAGCCTCTCCGGGCACTCGTCCTGCTCCTCGCCATCACGGCCGGCATGCTGCCGTGGGCCGGCGCGGCGCAGGCCCACGGCACCATCGTCGACCCGGCGTCCCGGGCCTACCAGTGCTGGCAGTCCTGGGGCACCCACCACATGGACCCGGCCATGCAGCAACAGGACCCCATGTGCTGGCAGGCCTTCCAGGCCAACTCCGACACCATGTGGAACTGGATGAGCGCGCTGCGGGACGGCCTCGGCGGGCAGTACCAGGCCCGTACGCCGGACGGCCAGCTGTGCAGCAACGGCCTCACCAGGAACAACAGCCTGAACACGCCCGGGGCCTGGAAGCAGACCCGGGTCAGCAACAACTTCTCGGTCAAGCTGTACGACCAGGCCAGCCACGGCGCCGACTACTTCCGCGTCTACGTGAGCAAGAACGGGTTCAACCCGGCCACCCAGAGCCTCGGGTGGGGCAACCTCGACTTCCTCACGCAGACCGGACGGTACGCCCCGGCGCAGAACATCACGTTCAACATCTCCACCTCCGGCTACACCGGACACCACATCCTGTTCGTCATCTGGCAGGCCTCGCACCTCGACCAGGCCTACATGTGGTGCAGTGACGTGAACTTCGGCTGATCCGCAGCACCGCACCACCCCGGCCCGGGACTCCACCGTCCCGGGCCGGACCCTTTCCCGCGAAGCGGCCCCCACGGGATCCCATCGATGGGCGACAATGTGGACCGGAACGCGAGGAGGTGCCGCGATGTCCCGGGTGTTCGAGTCGCCGGACGGTCCGCCCGGCCCGGCGCGCATCATCGACCTGTACTGCGGCTACATGATCTCCCAGACGTTGTTCGCGGCCGTGGAGACCGGCCTGTTCGCCGCGGCCGGGCCCGAACCCGCCACCCCGGCCCAGCTGGCCGAACGGTGCGACATCCCGGAACGCAGCGCACGGGCGATGGCCGACCTGCTCGCCGACGCCGGCCTGCTGGAGCGGGACGGGGCCGCCTTCCGCACCGCGCCGGACGCCGAGGCGTTCCTCACCGGACGCGGCCCGGCCGACCTGCGACCGATGGCCCGCTACTGGGCGACGGTGAGCTATCCGGCCTGGGGCAACGCGATCGAGGCGTTCCGCACCCGGCGCGGCGTGCGGCCGGTACTCAACAAGGCCCAGACCGAGGCGTACGAGTCGACGGTCGCGCTCGTCACCGCCGAGACCGCGGCCGACCTGGCTCGCACGTACGACTTCGGCCGGAACCGGCGGTTGCTCGACGTGGGCGGTGGCTACGGCACGTTCGCAAGGCCGATTCTGTCCGCGTACGAGAATCTGAGCGTCACCCTGATCGACCTGCCCGAGGTGGCCGCGGCGGTCGCCGGTCAGGCGATCCCCCGCCTGACCGCGATCGGCGCCGACATCTTCGAGTCGCCGTTGCCGGCCGGGCACGACGTCATCCTGGTCGCGAACCTCGTGCATCTGCTGCCCCCGGACCGGATCACCGAGCTGTTCCGGCGCCTGCGCGCGGCCGCCACCCCCGAGGCCACACTGCTGCTCGTCGACTGGTGGCGCACCGACCGGGCACCGCACCCGTCGGCCCGCTACGGCGCCGGCGAGTTCCTCATCATCAGCGGCGGTGACCTCTACCAGGTCGACGAGGTGGCCGGCTGGCTGACCGAGACCGGCTGGAAATTCACCGGACTCACCGAGCTGCCGCCGCCGTCCGGTTTGCTGGTGGCCGTCCCGGACTGAGCGCCGTCAGTCAACCGTCATGACCGCCAACCCCGCCGGATACCGCGGCTGGTGTACGGCGGCCGGGACGAAAGCCTGCGGCTGGTGGATGTGCCGGGACGCGGCCGCGGGCAACCATGAACCATGATCGAGGCAGACCAGCTCACTCAGCGACCGGTGCGGCGCGAGCCGCGGGCCAATCCCTTCGAGCGGGGTGCCGAGCTGGGCACCGCGGTGGGTGGGGTACGGCCCGGAGCCCGCGAGCATCCGTGAGCACCTGCTGGACATCGCCGGCGTCCGGATCACCTGCAGTTTCATCTCCGACGTCTACAGCGTCGCGGACATGCTCACCCGTCAGCCCGATGTGAAGGTTCTCCGGACCCGGGACTACATCCGGCACCCGAAGCCCAACGGCTACCAGAGCCTGCACCTGATCCTCGAGATCCCCGTGTTCCTCTCCGACCGGGTGGAGCTGGTCCCGGTCGAGGTGCAGATCCGGACCGCGGCGATGGACTTCTGGGCCGGGCTCGAGCACAAGATCCACTACAAGTACCGCGGCGACATCCCGGCCGGCCTGGTCGAGGAACTCCAGGAGGCCGCGACGGTGGCCGGCAACCTCGACAAGAAGATGGAACGGCTCCGCGGCGAGCTCGGACACCGCTGAGCGAGGGCTACTTCGTGGCCGCGGCGGCCGAGAGCAGGCGTTCGGCCAGCGCGCGGCAGCGTCCCACCAGCTCCGGCGGGTCGAGCACCTCGAAGTCGTGTCCCAGCAGGACCATGTGCATGAGGACGAAATCCAGGCTCCCGGCCCCGCTGAGCACCTCACAGCGCTTGCTCCCCCGCGGCCGAACCACGGCCGCGGACGCCGGGACCTGCGCGCGGACGGTGTCGGCCGGCGCGTGCACGAGGAACCGGGCCTGGTGCTTGTAGACCCGGCTCGCCACGCCCTCCTGCACATGCGTCGCCGCGTCGGGGGCCGGGCGCGGGCGGAAGTGCCAGGTGCGGGCGGCCACCTCGGTCATCCGGTCGGCGCGGAAGCTGCGCCAGTCGTCGCGGTCCAGGTCGTAGGCGAACAGGTACCAGCGGCGGTCCGAGGCGACCAGGCGGTACGGCTCGACGCGTCGCCGGCGTACCTCGTTGCCGGACGGGTAGCCGAAGCCGGCCTCGACCTGGTCGCGGCAGGCGCGGGCCAGGGTCATGAGGACGTCCGGGTCGACCGGGGTACGGCCACCGCCGAATGACTCCACCGAGCCGGCGAGCGCACGGACGTCGGGCCGCAGCCGCAGGGGCAGCACCTGGTCGAGCTTGGTCAGCGCCCGCAGTGCCGCCTCCCCGGCCCCCGCGACCTCGCCGCCCGCACCGGCGAGCAGGGACACGGCGGTGGCGATGGCCTCCTCGTCGTCGAGCAGCAGGGGCCGGGATGGCCCGCACTGCC
>NZ_JBEZGQ010000613.1:0-601 GCF_040650095.1 Actinoplanes sp. NPDC048791
CGAGTCCCGGCTCATGCCGCGGGCCCGCCTGCTGGTCGAACGCACGGTCCCGGACATCGCCGAGTGGGCGGCGGTGCGGCTCCAGGTCGGCCCGGCCGGCCTGGTCGCCGAGGCCGGTGGGCCCGCGCCCGACCCGCAGCGGCTGGCCGAGCGGATCACCCAGGTGCTGCTCGACGGCGAGGCGCAGTTCAGCGACGACAAGGAGTTCGACGCCGGGTGTGCGGTGCTGCCCCTGGTCGCGAACGGCCGGGTGCTCGGCACGCTCGCGCTGCGGATGGCCCCGGAGCGGCGTACGGCCGCGGCCGAGGCGGACTTCCTGCGGGACCTGGCCGACCGGGCCGGACTGGCCCTGGAGAACGCCCGCCTCTACGAGCAGGAACGGGCCATCGCCCGGACCCTGCAGCGCAGCCTGCTCGCCGGTGACCTGCCCTCGGACCCCCGGTTCGCGGTCGAGACGCACTACCAGGCCGCCGCGCACGACCTCGAGGTCGGCGGTGACTGGTTCGACGCCTTCCTGATCACGCCGGACAAGCTGGCCGTGGTCGTCGGCGACGTGGTCGGCCGCGGCATCGACGCGGCCACCACCATGGGCCAGCTGCGC
>NZ_JBEZGQ010000613.1:611-5168 GCF_040650095.1 Actinoplanes sp. NPDC048791
GCCGGCTACGCCGCCTACAGCCCCCCCCCGCACAACCGCGCCGGGGGCGCGGGCGCCGTGGCGGGCCGGCGCCGCCCGGCGGCCCCCACCATGGGCCAGCTGCGCAGTGCCCACCGCGCGCTGGCCTCGGCCGAGGCGGGCCCGGCCCGGCTGCTGGAACGCCTGGACCGCTTCGTCGAACGGGTCGAGTCGGCCCGGATGGCCACGGTCGCGTACGCCGAGGTCGACCTGTCGGCCAACGAGATGGTCTACGCCTGCGCCGGCCACCTGCCGCCGCTGCTCACCCAGCCCGGCGAGCCACCGCGCTACCTGCTCGACGCCCGTTCCGGGGCGCTGGGCTCGCGCGCCGCCCGCCAGGCCCGGATCGAGCACCGGACGCAGCTGGCCCCGGGCAGCCGACTGCTGCTCTACACCGACGGCCTCATCGAGCGCCGCACCCGCCGCATCGACGCCGGCTTCGAGCTGCTGGCCCGTACGTACGCCGGCAAGCGGGACTCGCCGCTGCCCGGGCTGACCGCGTCCATCGCCGACATGCTCGTCGGTCAGGAGCACGCCGACGACGTCTGCCTGCTGTGCCTGGCGCTCGGCACCGAGCAGCGGCTGGAACGCACCATCGGCGCGGACCCGGTGCAGATCGCCCTGCTGCGCAAGGACCTGCGCGGCTGGCTGGTCGCGCACGCCGTCGACGACGAGAGCGCCCAGGCCGTGCTGCTGGCCTGCTCGGAAGCAGTGGCCAACGCCATAGAACACGGCTACCGCGACAACCCGCTGGGCCTGGTGGAGGTCGTCGCCACGGTGTCACCGGACACGGTCGACGTCCGGATCACCGACCGGGGCGTGTGGGCCGATCCCGAGCCGGGCGGCGCGCGGGGCCGCGGCCTGCAGCTCATCCGCCAGGTGATGGACACCGTCGCGTTCGACCACGCCGACGGGACCACGGTGACCATGCGGCGGATCCGCCGGGGAGCGCGACGATGACCGAGCAGTGGGTGACTTTCGCCAAACTGGGCCAGGCCGATCTGGTCCGGCTCGCGGGCGAGATCGATCTGGCCAACGCCCCGGAGATCGGCCGCGAGATCGTCCGCCAGACCGGCCGGGCCGACGCCGTGGTGATCGACCTCACGGCGGTGTCGTTCCTGGACAGCGCCGGTGTGCGGCTGCTCGACGCGCTCGTCGGCGACCTCGATCTGCAGGGCACCCCGATCCGGCTCGTGGTCGGCGCGACCGGCGCGGCGCGGATGACCCTGCAACTGTGCGCGTTCCGGGATGATCTCCTGGCCACCGATCTGGACCGGGCCGCGGACGAATTGGGGCGCTGACCCGCGTACCCTGGTGCCCCATGAGCGTAAGTTCCGTGTTCCCGCAGCTCGAGCAGCTGCTGCCCCGGGTCAGCAAGCCGATCCAGTACGTGGGCGGCGAGCTCGGCGCCGTCGTCAAGGACTGGGACGCCACCACGGTCCGGTGGGCGCTGATGTATCCCGACGCGTACGAGGTGGGCCTGCCCAACCAGGGCGTGCAGATCCTCTACGAGGTGCTCAACGAGCAGCCCGACGTGCTGGCCGAGCGCACGTACGCGGTCTGGCCGGACCTCGAGGCGCTGATGAAGGAGGCCGGCGTCCCGCAGTTCACGGTCGACGCCCACCGCCCGGTGCACGCCTTCGACGTGCTCGGCCTCTCGTTCGCCACCGAGCTCGGCTACACCAACATGCTCTCGGCCCTCGACCTGGCGGGCATCCCGCTGGAGAGCAAGGACCGCACCGTCGACCACCCGATCGTGCTCGCCGGCGGCCACGCCAGCTTCAACCCCGAGCCGATCGCCGACTTCATCGACGCCGCCGTGCTCGGTGACGGCGAGGAGGCGGTCCTCGAGATCACCGGCATCATCCGGGAGTGGAAGGCCGAGGGCTGCCCCGGCGGCCGCGACGAGCTGCTGCTGCGCCTGGCCCGCACCGAGAGCATCTACGTCCCGCGCTTCTACGACGTCGACTACCTGCCGGACGGCCGGATCCAGCGGGTCGTGCCGAACCGCCCGGACGTGCCGTTCCGGGTGCACAAGCGCACGACCATGGACCTCGACGCCTGGCCGTACCCGAAGAAGCCGCTGGTCCCGCTGGCCGAGACCGTGCACGAGCGGTATGCCGTGGAGATCTTCCGGGGTTGCACCCGGGGCTGCCGGTTCTGCCAGGCCGGCATGATCACCCGCCCGGTGCGCGAGCGCTCGATCACCACGGTCGGCCAGATGGTCAAGGAGGGCCTGGAGTTCTCCGGCTTCTCCGAGGTCGGCCTGCTGTCGCTGAGCAGCGCGGACCACTCCGAGATCGGTGACATGTGCTCCGGCCTGGCCGAGCAGTACGCGGACACCAACGTCTCGCTGTCGCTGCCCTCGACCCGGGTGGACGCCTTCAACATCGACCTGGCCCAGGAGCTGTCCCGCAACGGGCGGCGCACCGGGCTCACCTTCGCCCCCGAGGGCGGCTCGGAGCGCATCCGCAAGGTCATCAACAAGATGGTGACCGAGGAGGACCTGATCCGTACGGTCGTCACGGCGTACTCCAACGGCTGGCGCAGCGTGAAGCTCTACTTCATGTGCGGCCTGCCCACCGAGACCGACGACGACGTGCTGCAGATCGGCCGGATGGCGCACGAGGTGATCCGGGCCGGCCGGATCGCGACCGGCACCAAGGACATCAAGTGCACGGTCTCCATCGGCGCGTTCGTGCCCAAGCCGCACACCCCGTTCCAGTGGGCGGCCATGGAGCGGCCGGAGGTCATCGACAACCGGCTGCGGATGCTCAAGCAGGAGATCAACAGTGACCGGTCGCTGGGCCGGGCCATCGGCTACCGCTACCACGACGGCGAGCCGTCGCTGATCGAGGGACTGCTCTCGCGCGGCGACCGCCGGGTCGGTGCGGTGATCCGGCGAGCCTGGGACAAAGGCCAGCGTTTCGACGGCTGGAGCGAGCACTTCTCGTACGCCCGCTGGGTCGAGGCGGCCGCGGAGACGCTGCCGGCCTTCGGCGTGGACCTGGACTGGTTCACCACCCGCGAGCGCGAGCAGCTCGAGGTGCTGCCCTGGGACCACCTGGACTCCGGGCTGGACAAGGACTGGCTCTGGCAGGACTGGCAGGACTCCAAGACCGAGTTCGAGCAGGACGACTGCCGCTGGACCCCGTGCTTCGACTGCGGCGTCTGCCCGTCCATGGACACCGAGATCCAGATCGGCCCGACCGGCAAGAAGCTGCTCCCGCTCACCCCGACGAACGGGCTGCGCTCGCCCGCGCATACGCACTGACCAGGAGAAATACCATCGCCAAGAACCAGCCGGTGGGCGGCCAGGCCCCGGTCGTGCAGCGGATCCGCCTTCGGTACGCGAAGCGCGGACCGCTGCGCTTCACCTCGCACCGGGACTTCGCCCGGGCCTTCGAGCGCGCGCTGCGCCGGGCCGCCGTCCCGATCGCCTACTCCCAGGGCTTCACCCCGCACCCCAAGATCTCGTACGCGAGCGCGGCGCCCACCGGCGTGGGCAGCGAGGCGGAGTATCTGGAGATCGGTCTGCAGGCCGAGGTCGACCCGGCCGAGCTGCGCGCCGCCCTGGACGCCGCGCTCTCGCCCGGGCTGGACATCCTCGACGCCGTGGTGGCCCGGGAGGGCAGCCTGGCCGACCAGATCAACGCCTCGCGCTGGCTGCTGGAGCTGCCCGGGGTCGAGCCGCAGGTCGCCGCCGACGCCGTCGCGGCGTTCCTGGCGGCCGAGGAAGTGCTGGTCGAACGCATGACCAAGCAGGGCCGGCGGTCGTTCGACGCCCGGTCCGCAGTGACCTTCTTCGCTGTGACCAAGCAGTCTGGTGCACCTTCCGGGGCCGCGGTCGCACCGTGTGCGATAATCGACCTTGTCGTGCGGCAGGTCACTCCGGCCGTTCGACCCGATGACGTCCTTTCCGGCCTGCGTGTGGTGGCTGGCCTGGAGCCGCCGGTGCCCGCACGGGTTACCCGGCTGGCGCAGGGCACTCTCACGCCGCAGGGGGAGATCGTCGATCCGTTGGAAGCGGATCGCGAGGGCGCCACCATCGGAGGGCTCTGACCGATTCGGTCGGCGTCCACGTTGGCAGACTTCGGCAGCCCGTCCGACCTGGTCGGGGCCGAAAAACTTGCGGCGACCCTGCGTGGCAGCGCTCACCCGCGCCCGGGGCCGCCAGAACTGGAGAGCGCCCCATGCTCGATAACGAGCGTAATGAGGGCGGTGAACGGGACGGAGCCACAACTCCTCCCGTCGATGCCGCCGAGAGCACCACTCCCGCGCGCCGTACGCGTGCCCCGAGGCGGAAGGCGACACCCGCGGCCGCGCCGGCTGCGGACGCGCCCGGCGCCGAGCCTGGTGCCGCCGACGAGGCCGCCGGTGCCGTCGACGCGGCCGTGGAGCAGGCCCCCGCGGCTCCGGCCCGCCGTCGTCGCAAGGCGGCGGCACCCGCTGCCGCCCCCGCGGCCGAGCCGATAGCCGAGGATCCCGCCGCGGTGGCCGAGAGCCTGCTCAGTGACGCTGAGCCGGTCGCGCCGGTGA
>NZ_JBEZGQ010000614.1:0-5165 GCF_040650095.1 Actinoplanes sp. NPDC048791
CCGCAGCCAGTTGGCGACCTGGTTGGAGCGGCCGGCCATCTCGGCGAAGGAGTAGCGCTGCTCCGAGCCGTCCTCCTCGACGATCCACAGGGCGGTGCCGTCGCCAGCGCATACCGTGCCGCGTACCCGGCGATGTCGGTCGCCGCCGCGCGCACCGCCGCCGCACAGCAGGCGCAACGGCGGCTGCTGCACGACACGGTCGAAGGGGACCAGAAGACGTTCGGCGGGTCGTGGTTCGACGCGCCGTCGGGAGTCTTGCACCTGGCGGTGACCACCGCGGGGGCCGAGGCGACCGCCGCGACGCTCGGGCGCAAGCTCGGCATACGGGTGCAGACGCACCGCGTCGCCCGCACCTTCGCCGACCTGGAGCGCCAAGCTGCGGCGATCCGCCGCGGCACCGGTGCGCTGAGCGCGGCCGCGGCCGGCAACATCGGCCTGGACCTGGCCGACAACCAGGTCGTCGTCGCCGTGCCCGCGCTGCGCATGGCCGCGCTGGCCGCCGGCGCGGTGCCTGCGGGGGTACGGGTCACTCCGCGCAAGGCGACCCCGGTGGAGCCGGACGTCTGCACCGCCCGCAACAACTGCGCCGACAGCCTGCGCGCCGGCCTGATGCTGAGCCCGCAGTGCTCCCTCGGCTTCACCTTCCGGGACAAGTTCACCCCCAACACGCGGTGGGTCATCACCGCCGGCCACTGCTCGACAGGGGTCGGCGTGACCTGGTCGACCGGGGGCACCACGATCGGGACGCTGACCGGCGCCACCGACCGGGACAACCTCGACATCGCCTCGATCAGCACCACCAACGCGACCTACCTCGCGGACATGGTGGGGAGGATCTACATGCACAGCGCGGCCAACCGGTTCGTGCGGGTCAACGGCGCGCCCACCCGCACATCGTCCATGGTGGCCGGTGACGTGGTGTGCCTGTCCGCGAACATCACCACGCCCACCGGCGCCAACAACTGCGCCGTCATCGAGCTGGTCAGCGACCCGCAGGTGCGCGGCATGGTGAAGACCACCGGGTACGACGCCTGCGGCGGCGACAGCGGCGGCGGCTGGTACCAGCTGACGTCGGACAACCGGCGCAACGCGTACGGCATCCACAGCCGTAGCACCGCCGGCTGCAACGCCACGCCGGCCGAGTCGTGGTTCACCCCGGTGCCCGGATTCACCGGCGGCATGACCATCGAAACCGGCTGACCGTTCCATCCGCTCGGGGCGGGTGCGGGAGGGTCGGGCCACTGCGGCCCGGCCCTCTTGCCCGCTTCCGCCACCGGTGGTGGTCTGGCACCTCGCGCTCGGCGTCGTCGCTTGCCTCGGTGGCGCGGTGCAAGGTCTCCAGGCCCTTCGCGGTCAGCTCGACGACATTGCGCCGGCGGTCGTCGGCGGGCGAGCAGGCCCCTCACCTTGATTCGGGTCGATCGGCTCTGCCTCGTCGGCTCCTGCCGATGGAATTGGGAGGCGACGCCGATCTTGGACGGCCATACTGCTCCCATGAAACTTGCCGAGGCTCTCGCGCTGCGCGCAGATGCGTCGCGCCGTGCCGAACAGCTACGCTCTCGCATCGCGGGCAGCGCGCGTTTCCAGGAAGGCGAGACTCCGGCTGAGGACGCCGAGTCCCTGCTCGCCGAGGCGGGTGAAGTGCTCACTGAGCTTGAGTCGCTGATCAGGCGCATCAACCGAACCAATGCCGCGACCGTGGTCGAGGGCGGCACACTGACCGACGCGCTGGCTCGGCGAGATGTCCTGCGCCTGCGCCACAGTATTGTCACGTCCGCGGCTGATGCCGCGGCCGGTGAGGGTCAGCGCGGTTACCGGCAGCTGCGGTCGGAGCTGAAGATGATTCCGGCGCTACCGGTCGCTGAGTTGCGCCGCCAGGCCGACGATCTGGCCCGGCAGGTTCGAGAGGTGGACACGCTGATTCAGCGGGTCAACTGGGAGGTCGATCTGCTCGACTGACCGACGCGGAGCAGGTAACCGACGTGGAGGCGTGCGCAAACCCGAGAGCCGGCGGGTAATCCGGTTCACGCCTGGCGCGCCGGGGGCAGGCGCGGGGGTTCGATTCCCCGACTCACATTGCATGCCCAGCACACGGCACAAGTGACGGCGCACAGGGCACAGCACACCACCGAGCGCAGATCCACGACGGCGAGGGCGGGATAGGGGAACTCCGCGTCCCTTCATGTTGACGGCGCCAGGTACGAACGAGATCAGCCGCGTACCACCCGTGCCGATGGAGTGGCGGTGGGCCGATTCAGCCGGCATCGTAGCTCGGCGAACGTGTCGTCCTGGATATGGATTCCGGGAAACGCGCGGCCGGCCGGGGCGGCCGCAGCCGCCGCGCGCACCGCCGGGGCCAGCGACTCGGCGATCACCGCATAGCCGGCACTGGACGGATGAAACCGGTCCGCACTGAACAAGCTCGCATCCACCGCGAACACGTCAGCCGAACCCACCTCGATGTCCGGGACCCGAGCCCCGGCGTCAACCGCAGCCCGGGTCTGAGCCTGCCGCATCGCCGCGCTGGCCGCCCGCACCAGCATCCGCGTCTGCGGCGGCACCCACGGCACGACGCTGAGATCCGGCGCCGAGGCCACGACCACCTCCGCGCCGGCCGCGCGCAGCGTCCGGACGGCATCACCGAGGCTCGTCGCGGCCTGCACCGGTGGCACACGAAGTGGGTGTCAGTAACGGCACCAGCGGCCTCTGGCTCGCGGTGGACAGCGGGCTGGTGTTGACGAAGAAGTCGTCGCGGATGCCGAGGATGATCGGCAGCAGATCATTGGCGTCGGTGCGGGCGCGGATCGCGGTATGAGCGGATGCTGGGCACGGTGTCACACGATCGCCTGCGCGGCTGGAGTCATTCCATACGGTCCCGACTCTGCCGCCCGGAACCGTTGCGATTTCAGGTCAGGGACTGACCGCAGTGCACGGCATGATTTTCAGCATGACCAGCGACATTCTGCTCTCTCCGGAAGCTGTCCCCCACGGCGGCGCCGTCCTCAATCCGTTCGTGATCGTGGACGATGCCGCGCGGTTCGTGGACTTTGTGGGCGAGGTGTTCGGTGTGGCCGAGACCGTCGAGGCGCGGACGCCGATGCCGGACGGCAAGCTCATCCACGCCCAGCTGCGGCTCGGCACCGTCGACCTGATGGTCGCCGACCGGCTGGACGGGTGGCCGGCGCGGCCCGGCCTGCTGCAGGTGTGGGTGACCGACGCGGCGGCGGTGCTCGAGCGGGCCGAGGCCGGGGGCGCCACGACGGTGACCGAACCGACCCCGTTCTACGGTGAGACGACGATCGCCCGGATGCTCGACCCCTGGCAGAACATCTGGTGGCTCTACCAGCCGGCGCCCGGTCAAGCGGATCCGGTGCCGTCTTGGGAGGGCGGCACCGACACCGTTTTCGCCACCGTGGACAAGGCATTGAAATCGCTGGGCTGAGAGATGCGGTGTCTGTCTGGAGCTCCCGGCCGAACTCCACAGGTTGACCGCACTCATTTCTGTTCGTGCCGGTCGTGACGATGAGTGGGCGCTCGGACCGGGGCAGGGGTCGGCGACTCCCCGGCGTGGAACAGCCGACCGAGCTGGTCATTGAGGATCCGCAGCGCCGCGGCGCCGTCGCGCTGGCCGCCCAGCACGCTCGAACCCAGGCCGTTGGTCAGCGCGAGCAGGGCGGCCGCGGTCAGCGCCGGGTCCACGTCGGCCGCGACCTCGCCCGCCTCCTGGGCTGCGGTGATGTGTGTGGCCAGCAGCGATTCCAGTTTGTCGGGGTAGGTGGCGCCGTGCCGGGTGGCCATCTCCGCCTCGCTGCTGAAGACCAAGGTGTAGAAGCCGGTGTAGGCCCGCGTCAGCCGCACGCTCTCCTCGTCAGTCGGCAGGACCGCGGTGAGGGTGCCGTAGACGACGGTGCGTGAGGTGACCGGACCGAGCGCCCGGATGCTCGCCGACACCCGTTCGGTGAGTTGCTCGGCGAGGTAGGCGAGCGCGGCCAGCAGCAGTTGCTCCTTGGTGTCGAAGTAGTACTGCACGAGCCGCAGCGAGACACCGGCCTCGGCGGCCACCTCGCGCATGGTGGCCGACTGCAGGCCCCGTGTACTCGCTATCCGCAGCTTCTTCGCGGTCTACGACGATCTGGTCGATCGGCTCTGGCCGTCCTCGTCCGTCGACTCCGATGTGGTGACCAGCTTCGGCACCACCCGCGTCCACCGGCTCGGTTCCGGTGATGAGACTCCGTTCGTGCTGCTGCCGGGCTCAGGCGGGCCGTCGCTGATGTGGCACGCCTACGTCGGCCGGCTCGCCGCTTCCCGGCCGGTGATCGCGATCGACCCCGTCGGTGAGCCTGGCCCGTCCGTTCAGACCCGCGCCATCGACAACGGCGACGAATGGTCCCTCTGGCTCGACGAGGTCCTCACGGGGCTGGACGTCGGCCAAGCCCATCTGGTCGGCACCTCGTACGGCGGGTGGATCGCCCTGCGCCACGCATTGCGATCACCGGACGCCGTCGCGAGCCTCACGCTGCTCGACCCGGGCGGCTTCGGCAAGGTCAGCCCGACGTTCGTGGCCTGGATAATCGCGTGCGGGCTGGCCAGCTTCGCGCCCCGACCGGTCCGGCGCGCGCTGGCCCGGCCGCTGCGCAACCTCGCCTTGCGCGACGACGAGGCGATGCCCCTGGTCAAAGCCACCTTCGGCTTCCGACGCAAGCACATCATGCCCACCCCGCTCACCGACGACGACCTCGAACGGATCACGGCGCCGACGCTGGTGCTGGTCGGCGGCCACAGTCAGCTGTACGACGCCGGAGAGATCGCGGCCGTGGTCACTGCCCGAATGCCGCGCGCCGTCGCCGAGATCATCCCCGAAGCCAGCCACGACCTCGTCCTCCGGCATCCCGACGAACTCGCCGCGCGGATCGTCACATTCGCCGCGGCCACCCGGGCCTGCCCTCGATAACGGCCACGCTCACGATCCTATGGGTCCGGGTGTCGGTGGGCTGACCGCCGTACCTCAGCCGGCGCGACCGGCCAGAGCGGCCGCAGCCGCCGCCCGCACCGCCGGGGCCAGCGACTCGGCGATCACCGCATAACCGGCACTGGACGGATGAAACCGGTCCGCACTGAACAAGCTCGCATCCACCGCGAACGCCTCAGCCGAACCCACCTCGATG
>NZ_JBEZGQ010000615.1:0-5165 GCF_040650095.1 Actinoplanes sp. NPDC048791
GCGGTCGCCCAGGGGGCGGGCGTCGGCCAGGGGACCCTCTTCCGGCACTTCCCGACCCGGGCCGACCTGCTCGCGGAGGTCTACCGCGCCGACGTCGACGACCTGGTCGCCACCGCGGCCACCCTGCTGGAGCGGCACGACCCGCTGACCGCCCTGCGGGCCTGGTTCGACCGGGTCGCGGAGTACGCCCAGGTCAAGCGCGGGGTGTTCGCGGCGCTGGAGGTCGCGACCTCGGAGGACCTGTCAGCGCACAGCCTGGGCCCGATCGGCGACGCCGTCACGCTGCTGCTCGACGCCGGCCGGGCGGCCGGCGAGATCCGGCCCGACGTCGACGCCCGCGACGTGATCATCCTGATCGGCTACCTGTCCCGCCTCGACGCGGCGGAGTTCGACGCCCGGGCCCGGCACCTGCTCGGCATCGTGCTCGACGGCCTGCGCGCCCGCAGCTGAGGGACGTAGTTGCGCTGCGCTCAGCTGGTCAGGGTGTCAGGGGCGGGCCGCGCCGCCTGCTCGCCGGCCGTCCAGGAGGCCAGCAGGTCGAGGGCGTGAGCCGTCGGTGAGGCCGGCTCGGCGGCGTAGAGCGTAAGGGTGAGCCCCGGCTCGGAGATCATGTCGACGCTCTCGTAGGCGAGCTCCAGACCGCCGACCTCACGGTGCCGGAAGTGTTTGGTGCCGGCCCCGTGATAGCGCACGTCGTGGGCGCTCCACCGCCGGCGGAAGCTCTCGCTGCGGGTGGAGAGCTCGCCGACGAGGTCGTGCAGGGCCTTGTCGTGCGGGTCCCGCCCGGCCTCGGTGTGCAGGATGGCGACGCAGGTGTCGGCGGCACCGTCCCAGTCCGGATAGAAGTGGTGGGAGTCGTCGTCGAGGAACGTGTAGCGCGCGAAGTTCGGCGGCCCCCCGCCCGGCGTCCGCTCAAAGAGCGCGGCGTGCATGGCCCGGCCCAGCTGGTTGGTGGCGAGCAGATCCATCCGGCCGTTGCGCACGATCGCCGGCGCGGTGAACTTGTCGAGAACCCACTGCAGGCTGGGCGGCGGCGTCCACTGTCGCGCCGGGCGGCGGCGGGGACGCATCCCGGCGCTGGTGCCGTCGGCGGCGTGCGCGAGGTGGAACAGGTGGGCGCGTTCGGCGTCGTCGAGCTGCAGCGCCCGGGCCAGCGCGTTGAGGACCGAGGCCGACACCCCGGCGATCGCGCCGCGTTCGAGCTTCGCGTAGTACTCGACGCTGACCCCGGCCAGCAGGGCGACCTCGCTGCGGCGCAGCCCGGGCACGCGCCGGGTGCCGACGTCCGGCAACCCGGCCTGCCGCGTCGTGATCCTGGCCCGTCGCGAGAGCAGGAACTCGCGGACCTCGGCGCGGTTGTCCATACCGACCACGCTACGACGGCCGGTGGCCGGCTGGGATGCCCTGCCGGTACACCCCTCGGTCGGGTCAGTAGCGGAAGCGGGACACCAGGGTCTGCAGCTGACCGGCCGTCGTGGCGAGCTCACCGGCGGCGTGCCGGGTCGCCGAGACGGTGTCCGTGGTACGCCGGGTCGCGTCGGACATCCCGGTGATCGTCACCGCGATGTTGCTGGCGCCGGTCGCCGCGTCCGACAGCGTGCGGTTCATCTCCTGCGTGGTCGCGGTCTGCTCCTCGACGGCCGAGGCGATGGTCAGCTGGATGCCGTTGATCCGTTCGATGATCGCCGAGATCTCGCCGATCGCGGTGACCGCGCCGTCGGTGTCGGTCTGGATCGTGCGGACCCGCTGGGAGATGTCCTCGGTGGCCTTGGCGGTCTCCTGGGCCAGGTCCTTGACCTCCCCGGCCACGACGGCGAAGCCCTTGCCCAGCTCACCGGCGCGGGCTGCCTCGATGGTGGCGTTCAGGGCGAGCAGGTTGGTCTGCTCGGCGATCGAGGTGATCACCTTGATCACGGTGGCGATCTCGGCCGAGGACTCCCCCAGCCGGGCGACGATCGCGTTGGTGGCGGTGGCGACCTCGACGGCCTGCGCCGCCACCTCGGACGCCTCCGTGGTCGAGACGCTGATGTCGCGGATCGAGGAGCCCATCTCCTGCGAGCCCGAGGACACCACCTGCAGGTTGTTCGACACCACATCGGCGGCCGAGGCGACCGAGCCGGCCTGGGCGGCCGCGTCGGCGGCGGCTGCGTCGACCGTGCCGGACACGGTGGTGAGCTGCTGAGCCGCCTCGTTCAGGGTGCCGGCGTTGCCGGCCAGCTGTACGACGTCCGCCCGCAAGCGGCTGATCGCCCGGTCCAGGGAGGCGGCCATCCGGCCGACCTCGTCCTTGCCGTCGACCCCCGACTCCCGGGTGAGATCACCGTCGGCGAGCCCGTCGGCGAGCCGCGAGACCCCGTCCATGGCGCGGCGCAGCCGGTTGCCCACCCGGATCGCCAGCAGAATGCTCAGCAGGAGGCCGACCCCGAGCACGACCGCGATCGCCGTCACCGCCTGGCGGGCCTCGGCCGCCGAGTTCTCGATGTTGGCGGCCGACATGGCCTTCGCCCGGTTCTCCAGCGCCACCTGGTCGTCACCCAGCGCCTTGTAGAGGGCGTCGTACTGCTTGACGGCCTCCGCCAGCTGCGCGGGGGTCAACGGCGCGGGCGGTGTCGACGACGACGAGGCGCCGCCACCGTTGAAGGCCAGATAGGCCTCCCAGTCCTGCTTGGCCTTGGCGACGACCTGCGCGCCCCCGTCCTCCTGGGACAGGTTCGCGCCGAGCACGGTCAGCGCGTCGGCGATGGCCTGCTTGTTGGCGGTCAACGCCTCGTTGATGCGGCCCGCGAGGCTCGGGTAGAGCTGCAGCGAGGACGTGTTGCCGCTGAACGCCTCGATGTTCTTGCCGTAGGACCCGGCGGCGGCCTGGACCGCCAGGGTCTGACGCTGCGCGGCGGCGGCCTCGTTGTTCAGGTCCCGCACCATGTTGATCGCCACTGCTCCGACGATGAGGCCGCTGACGGCCGCCGTCAGGACCACAGCCCCGATCTTGGTACGCAGTGAACCGTTGTCGAACGCTCCACCGAGCTTCATGACCGTGCCTTTCCCGAACGCCTGGGGTCACTCACAACGTACGAGCGAAATCGGCGTGACGAGGCGTTTCCCGGATCTGCGAACAGGGCCGGGAAACGGTGGTAGATACAGGTAAAGGTCAGCCGCGCAACAGCTCGGCGAGCACCGTCAGGTGGCTGAGACCGACGTCCTTGGTGGCGGTGAGCAGGGTGAGCGTTCCCGCCCCGGACAGCTCTCGGAGCCGGCCGAGCGCCGCGGCGGGCTCCGGATCGGCGAGCTCGACGAGGTAGCGGTCCCGGAACTCGTCGAAGAGCTCCGGCCGGTGGCCGTACCAGTGGCGCAGCGCCGTGGTGGGAGCCACGTCCTTGAGCCACTCATCGAGCCGGGCCGCGTCCCGGGTGAGCCCGCGCGGCCAGAGGCGGTCGACCAGGACCCGCCGGCCGTCCTCGGGTGCCGGTGCCTCGTACACCCGGCGAAGTCTCAGCTCAGCATTCATGACGCGCCTCCTCGGGGCGGGACGGGATCGCACCGCGTGTGCGACGGCTGCCCCGGGGGGCTCGGCGACGCTGATCCTCGCAGTACCGGACCACCACGTCGGAGGAGCAGTGATGACCAGCCTGTCGACCGTCCTCAAGGAGAGCTGGGGCCTGGTCGAGGACCGTCAGGACCGGGTGGCCCAGCACTTCTACGCCCGGCTGTTCCTGTCCGACCCGCAGCTGCGTGACCTCTTCCCGGTGCAGATGGACGTCCAGCGCGGCCGGCTGCTGGGCGCGATCGTCTCCGCCGTGCAGAACTTCGACAGTCCGGAGGACATCGACGGCTACCTGCGCTCGCTGGGCCGCGACCACCGCAAGTTCCATGTCACTCCCGAGCACTACAGCCAGGTCAAAGTCGCGCTGATCGACGCCATCCGGGCCTACGCCGGTGAAGGGTGGAACGCCGTCTACGAGCAGGCCTGGAACGACGTCTACGACCATATCGCCGCGAAGATGATCGCCGGTGCGGCCGAGGACACGGAACCGCCGTACCGGCATGCCGAGGTCCTGCACCACGAGCGGCGCGGCGCCGACATCGCCGTGTTCACCTGCCGGCCGCTGCAACCGCTGAAGTTCCGCGCCGGCCAGTACGTCAGCATCGAGTGCGGCTACCAGCCCCGGTTGTGGCGGACGTACTCGATCGCCAACGCGCCCCGTGAGGACGGCACCCTGGAGTTCCACGTCCGTGCGGCCGGCGGCGGCTGGGTGTCCAGCGCCCTGGTACGCCGGCTCAAGGCCGGGGACATGCTGCGCATCGCCGCCCCCATGGGCTCGATGACCCTCGACCCGCAGTCGCGCCGCGACATCGTCTTCGTCACCGGGGGCACCGGCCTCGCCCCGGTCAAGGCGCTCCTGGACGAGCTGACCCGCTACAACCGCACCCGGTTCATCCACCTGTTCCGCGGCGAGCGGCAGGACGACGACTTCTACGACCGCCGGCACCTCGACGAGATCGCCGAGAGCTGTCCCTGGCTCACGATCGTCCGCGCGGTCAGCGACGAGCAGGGCTACCCGGGTGAGCGCGGCGCCATCCCGGACGTCGTCTCCCGGCACGGGCCGTGGCGGGACCACGACTTCTACGTCGCCGGCTCGGGCGCCATGGTCAACGCCACCCTGCGCCGGCTCACCGAGATGCGGATCCCGTCCACCCGGATCAAGTACGACGCCTTCACCGACGCCTGACGCCGGGTCACGCGGGACCGGGCAGCGGCTCCTGCGGCCAGTTGAGGACCTTCGCCCCGAGCACCGCCGCCTGCAGCGTGAAGCGGTGTGCGGGGTCGCCCGGGTCGTAGCCGGTCAGCGTCTTGACCCGGGCCAGGCGGTAGGTGACCGTACGGACCGACACGTGCAGCCGCTTGGCCGACTCGGTGGCCACCGCGCCCGTCTCGAAGTAGGCGTGCAGGGTTTCGAGCAGCGGACCGGCCCCGCCCCGGGCCGCGGTGAGCGGGCTCAGGACGGCCTGCACCAGGTCCACGATGGCCGGTTGGTCGCGCAGCAGGACCCGGTACACGAGCAGATCGTGGGCGTTGATGACCGGGGTGTCGGTGTGCAGCCGGCCGGCCATGGTGAGCGCTTCGCGGGCCTCCTCATAGGAGCGGGCGATGCCGTACAGGCCGGGGT
>NZ_JBEZGQ010000616.1:0-741 GCF_040650095.1 Actinoplanes sp. NPDC048791
GCGGCTTCGCGGCGGCTCTGGTGCCGCTCATCGCGGCCCCGGTGGCAGCCCAGCTGCTGTGGGCGATGCTGAAACTCATCCGGCCGGGGTACGCCGAACAGCTCATCGACCCCTACCGGCCGTTCTGGTACAGGCTGGCGATCCTGGCCCTGACCGCCACGATCGTCTTCGCCTGGTACGCGCTGCTGCGCCGGCGGCTCGGTCCCGCGGCACTGGCGGTCGGTGGCCTCGGCTGGCTGGCGGTGCTCGGCCTCGTCCTGGCCGCCTTCGCTCCCGGCGGCTCCTACCTGGCCGCCCTTCCCGCCCTGGCCGGCGCGCTCACGGGCATCGTGGCGGTGCTGTTGCGCGGCTGGTGGTCGGTGCTGGCGGTGACCGTCGGCGCGGCTGTCGCGATCGTGGTGCTGCTGCCCACGGTGGTCATGTTCTTCCCCGCCCTGGGCCTGGCGCTGGGCGCGGCCGGCGCGTTCTTCACGACACTGCTGGTCCTGGCCGTGCTGCCGATCGTCGACCTGCTGCACCCGGAGGCCGGCGGCCAGCGCGGGCTGGTGGCGCTGCGAGCTCGGCGGCTGGGCGGCCTGCCGACGCTGGTGGCGGCGCTCACCGCCGTGGCGTGTGTCGCGACCGGGCTGGCCGTGGACCGCTTCGACCCCGGCCCCCCCCCCCCCCCCCCCCACAAATTTCCCCCGCATCACCGCGCCCCCCCCCCCCCCCCGGGGGGGACACGGTGCGCACCAAACCCAT
>NZ_JBEZGQ010000616.1:751-5164 GCF_040650095.1 Actinoplanes sp. NPDC048791
GACCCGGCCCACCCGTCCCCCACCCACCTGATGTACGCCCTGGACACGGACACCGGCCAGGCGCGCTGGCTGAGCCAGGAGAGCAAGCCACAGGATTGGACAGTTCAGTACGTCTCCGGCGGGCGGGCGCCGATCCTCGACACCCTGCCGGCGTTCGGCCCGGCGGAGGTGTTCAGCGGCCCGGCCCAGCCCGCGGGCCTGCCGGCCCCGACGCTGACCCCGTCGGCCGACACGACGACCGGGGGCCTGCGCACTGTCACGTTCCGGCTGACCCCGCAGCGAGCGGTACGCCTGATCACCCTGCACGTCAACGCGGAGGCGACGGTCAGCGCGGCCACGGTCGCCGGCCGTCCGGTGCCCACGGACCGGAAGGCGGGCGGGCCGTGGGGCTTCGGCTTCGTGTTCCATGCGCCGCCGCCCGACGGCATCGAGGTGACTCTGACCGTTCCTGCGAATACCCCGCTGCGGCTGCGGGCGATGGACGCCAGCGACGGGTTGTCCACCCTGCCGGGCTTCCGTCCCCGGCCCGCGGATGTCGGGGTCGTGGGCTCACACAGTTCGGAGATGGCCGCGGTGGCCCACACCTTCACGCTCTGACGGCTCAGCGGCCGCGCCGGCCCTTGCCCTGCGCCGACTCGAACTTGAAGTGCACGAAGAGCCGTCCCCAGTTGTCGCCGTCCTTCTCGACCCGGTGGTAGAGCTGCTTGATCTCCTTCTGGTCCAGGAAGCGGATCACCTTCTTCTTGAGGGCACCCGACCCCTTGCCCGGGATGATCTCGACCAGCGTGGCCTTCTTCTGGATGGCCTCGTCGATGACGTCGCGCAGCGCTTTGTCGATCTGGGTGCCCTTGTTGAAGATGTCGTGCAGGTCCAGCTTGATCTTCACGTCTGCGATCCTCGTCCCTCGTCGTTCTTGCCCAGCCAGGTCTCGACCCGCCGCAGCGCCTCGGTGTAGTCACCGTGATTGTTCATCGCCGCGGCCAGCCGCAGGTGCGGCAGGGCCTCACGAAAGCGGCCGGCCCTTTCGAGGGTCCGGCCGAGGACGTGGTGTGCGTAGTGATCGGAGGGATCGTGCTCGATCAGCGCTCTGAGCTGCGCCTCCGCCCGGCCGAGCTGCGCGGAGTTGAAGTAGGCGCGGGCCAGTAACTGGCGTACGGCCGCGTTGTGCGGCTCGGCCTCGACGATCGGTTCCAGCAGCCGGGCCGCCCCGAGGGGGTCGCCGGACTCGAAGAAGAATGTGGCCCTGCGGTACTCCTCCAGAAGATCCACGACCCCGCTCCCCACGCTCGCGCAACCAGCGACTCATATCAACGCTGGCACAACAATCCCCGAACGGCGAGTGTTCCGTTGGCCCTAGCTTCCCGACAATTCGGCCCATTCCGCAACCCTCGCGGCACAGAATGCCGGGGTGGGGGACTTCCCGCTCCATCTCGTCCAGGCGCCACGGCGTCACCGGTCCGCGCGCGCCAAGCCGCTGCTGATCGGCGCCGTCACGCTGGTCATGTGCCTGTTCCTGGCCGGCGCGGCAGCACGGCCCGAGTTGCGTTCGGCGGCCTTCGCGATCCCGGGGATGACCGGCATCGGTTCACCGCCCACCGGCCCTTCCTGGGCTCCCACCCCTCGGGAGGCCGGCGGCCTGCGCATGCTCGCGACCGCCGGTCAGGGCAAGTTCGCGCTGCACACCGCGGGCGGGGACGTGACCTTCCTGCCCGGCGTGAACCTGGGCAGCACCACGCCGGGGCACCAGCCCGGCGAGCTGTCGGTGAGCACCAGGCAGTACCGGACCTGGTTCGCGGCGATGGCCTGGCTCGGCATCCGGGTGGTGCGGATCTACACGATCCACCCGCCGTCCTTCTACACCGAACTGGTGGCCTACAACCGGGCCAACCCGGACCGGCCGCTCTACTTGATGCAGGGCGTCTATCCACCGGATGAGTCGTACGTCGAGAAGAGCGACCTCTTCGACCGGGCCGTGACGACCGCGTTCCAGCGGGAGATCCGGGACGCCGACCGCGCGGTGCGGGGGCAGCTCACGCGTACGCCGCAACCGGGGCGGGCCGACGGCACCTGGACCGCCGACGTGACCCCCTGGCTGGCCGGCTGGGTCATCGGCGCCGAGCTCGACCCCGTCGCCACGGCCCGCTCCGACGACCGCAACGCGGACGCTCCCCCGGTCCGCGGCCGGTACGTCCGGAGCACCCCGCAGGCGTCCCCGACCGAACGCTGGCTGGCCGCGCGGCTGAACGAGCTGGCCACCCTCCAGGCGGCGGCCGGGCTGAGCCAGCCGATCGCCTTCGTCAACTGGCCGACCACCGACCCGCTGCGCCACCCCCAGGAGCCGCTGCCCGAGGAGGACCTGACCCAGCTCGACGCGAACCACGTGGAGGCGACCGGGAAGTGGCCGGCCGGGACCTTCGCCAGCTACCACGCCTACCCGTACTACCCCGACTTCCAGCGGCACGAGCCGGCGCTGCTGGCCCACCGGTACGCGGGCCGGGCCGACCCGTACGCGGGTTATGTCGCCGCCCTGAAACGGCACCACGGTGAGATGCCCACGCTGATCACCGAGTTCGGCGTACCGTCCGCGCTCGGATCCGCGCACAACGGCCCGCTCGGGCGCAGCCAGGGTGACCACAGCGAGCGGGAGGCCCTGCGGATCGACGCGGAGCTGCTGCGGCTGATCCGCGACGAGGGCCTGGCGGGCGGTTTCCTCTTCGCCTGGACCGACGAGTGGTTCAAGGCCACCTGGAACACCCAGCGCCACCAGGATCGCGAGCGTCGCCAGCTCTGGCACGACGCGCTCACCAACGAGCAGCACTTCGGCCTGATCGCGATGGACGCCGCCGGCTCCCCGGAGGCGAGCACCCAGTACCTGCTGGACGACGAGAACGGCTGGCCGTCGCGGCGGGTCACGGCCCGGGTCGACGAGGCGTACCTGCGGTTGCGGGTCCGGCTCGGCAACCCCGCGCCGAGCACGCTGACCCTCGGCTTCGACGTGCTGCCCGGGCTCACCGGCGAGCCCGCGCCCGGCACCGCGAACCGCAGCGCCGACGCCGCGTTCTTCCTGGACCTGGTGGCCCGGAACGGGCAGGCGTACCTGCGCCGGCAGCTCGACCCGCTGCCGCTGTATGCCAAGGTGCCGGTCGCGGCCCGCGGGCCGGCGGCTATCGGCTGGCAGCGCTTCGAACTGATCGTCAACCAGGCTCAGACCTTCCCCGGCACCGGCCGGAAGCTGCCGGCCGAGCTGCAGAACGCCGGGATGCTCCGGTACGGCAGCCCGGACGCGGACAGCCGGGCCCTGTGGGAACGCGACGGCGACGACCTCGTGGTGCGGGTGCCGTGGGCGATGCTGGGCTTCGCGGACCCGTCCCGGCACATGGTCGGCGTGCCGGCCGGGCGCAAGCTCACCCTGCGGGCCGCGCCGGGGGTCGGGGTCACCGTGTCGGCCACCGGCACCGACCAGACGGCCGGGCCCGTGACCTGGGTGAACTGGAACCGGCCGTACTACACCGAGCGCCTCAAGCAGGGCGCCGAGCAGTTCCGGGACGCCGCGCTGGACACCGCGGGGCCGTGACGGCTCAGGACCGGCGGACGAGCATGGCGGCCAGCCCGCCGCCCAGCAGCAGGGTGCCGAGCGCGATGAGCGCGACCGGGCTGAGCCCGGTGACCGGCAGGCCGCCGCCCGAGCCTGGCAGCACCGAGACGCTCATCCGGCGCGGTTCCGGGGTGTCCGAGGGCAGGGGCGCGGCCGCGGCGGGCGTGGCTGTCACGAAGTCACTGACGGTGATGCCGTCGCCGGTGCGGACCACGACCGCGACGTCGTACTCCCGGTCGTTGCGCAGCCCGGTCAGCTCGCAGGCGCCGGCGGTGGGGACGGTGAGTGTGCAGCCGGACTCGTAGCCGGCGGTCGTTGCCCAGAAGTAGGCGAACTTCCCGGTGCCGAGGTCGGCCGGCGGCCGCCAGTCGACCCGCAGACCGCCGTCGAGGGCCCGCACCCGGATGCCGGTCGCGGTGCCGGGTGGCCGGGGCAGACCCGTCACCGGTACGGGCACAGCACTAGCCGCCGTGCTACCCGATCCCAACTGTCCATCGGCGCCGGCTCCCCAGCAGTACGCGTACCCCCGGGTGTCGAAAGCGCAGCTGTGCTCCTCGCCGGCATCCAGATCGCGCAGCGCGGGCCCGGCCGTGCGGACCGGCACCGCCCGGTCCACCGAACGCCCGCTGCCCAGCCGCCCGTCGGCCCCGTCGCCCCAGCAGAACGCCCGGCCGGCCCGGTCCAGCCCGCAGGTGTGCTCGCCGCCCGCGCTGATCTCGCCGAGCGCCGCGGCCAGGTCGACGCCGACCGGCCCGCTCTTCGTCCGGCGAGCGCCCCAGCAGAATGCCTGTCCCTCGACCACCAGCGCGCAGGCCTGC
>NZ_JBEZGQ010000617.1:0-5163 GCF_040650095.1 Actinoplanes sp. NPDC048791
CCGGAAGCGCCGTCACAGGCTGGTCGTCATCGCCGGACGGCAGGAGCAGGAACAGGCCGGCCCCGCCGAGCAGGGCGAGCACCCCGATCCCGGCCAGCACGAGCAGCTTCTGCCGGCGTAGCGCGGTGCTCTTGGCCGCCGGGTCGGTGACGGTGACGGGGGCCGGCGCGGCAACCGGCATCTCGCCGGTGCCGTCCTCGGGCAGATCCGCGGTCGCGGGCCAGGTGGGCGCCTGCCGGTCACCGGGCTCAGCCGGTTGGGTGGTGATGTACGGGCGGACCAGCACCGGATCGTCGCGCTCGGAATCGTCAGCCATCTCGTCGTCCTGCCGTGGGAAAGACCGGTGGCCACGGGGGTGCCGACCGGTACGTCAAGATACGCGAGGCCGCCGGCAAGAGATCACTTGATGTCCACCCTTTCTGGACCTTCGGGGGGAAAGGCTGGTCAAGACGGGTAGACCTCAGGGTTCGGACGCCCCCCGGACGGCCCGGCCGGGGCCTACGCTGAGCACACCCGTCACCGCCGAAGGTGAGCACACATGGATCTCGCGACCCTCGTCGCCGGCCCGGTCGCCGACGTGTCCGCTCCGGAGCCGCCGTCGTGAGCAGGGTGATCGTGGCGGCGATGGAGGCGGCCACGGTGGCCGCGCGGGCGGCGCGGGTGCTGGTCCGCCCGGTGCACAGCCTGGCCGAGCTGACCACGCTGGACCGGATGCTGGCCGGCATCTGGCAGGACGACGCGAGCGGCCCGCTGCTGAGCACCGAGCTGCTGCGCGCGCTGGCGAAGTCGGGCAACTACGTGGCCGGTGCCTTCGACGGCGGCACCCTGGTCGGGGCCGCGGTGGCGTTCTTCGCCGCGCCGGGTGAGCGCGAGCTGCACAGCCACATCGCCGGGGTGTCCGCCGCCGCGGCCGGGCGCAGCGTCGGCTTCGCGCTCAAGCAGCACCAGCGGGTCTGGGCGCTGCAGCGCGGCATCAGCACGATCAGCTGGACGTTCGACCCGCTGGTGGCCCGCAACGCCTACTTCAACCTGGCCAAGCTGGGCGCGGTGCCGACGGAGTACCTGGCGAACTTCTACGGCCCGATGCACGACCGGATCAACGGCGACGACGAGAGCGACCGGCTGATGGTGCGCTGGGATCTCGCCGCCCCGGCGGTCGTCTCCGCCAGTGCCGGCAAGCCGGTGCGGTCCGTGCGGCCGCCGACCGCCACCGTGGCGCTGCGCCGTGCGGGCAACGGTGGGCCGGTGCCGGGCTCGTTCCGGGGGCAGACCGTGGTGGTGGCCGTCCCGGAGGACATCGAGAGCTTGCGCCGCCGGACCCCGGGGGCGGCCAAGGACTGGCGGGTCGCCGTACGGGAGACGCTGAGCACCCTGCTCGCCGACCGGTTGCGCTTCGCCGGCTTCGACCGCGACGGCTGGTACGTCCTCACCCGCGGCTCCGAGGAGTACGGCCGGTGATATCGACAGCCTTGCCCCGATTCTGACCAAGATCAAAAGTGGGCAAAAGCTGAGAACAACGTCACGTTAGGCCCCCGGAGGTTGGCCCCGTGGCGGGCAACGTGGTTACCGTCGGCCGGTCCGCTGACGCGGGCCCCGCGGTCGGTAACGCCGAGTCCTGCCGCCGACCGGGCTGGGAACTCAACTCAGGCATGGAGCGGGGGACCCACAGGTTCTCCGGCGCGCTCACCGCGCGCCTCCGGGGTGAAGCCGCGGCACCACAGCGGCCGGGCAACCTCAGCCCGAACCCGACAGCTGACCTCGCAGGCGTGGAGGTTCACTCGATGGCACAGATCCACAAGCAGTCCCTGCGCGCCCTCGGCCTGGTCGTGGCCGGTGCCGCGGGCACCGTCGCCCTGCTGGGCCCGGCCTCTCCGGCCGCGGCGCAGTCCGGTGTCAACTGGGACGCGATCGCGCAGTGCGAGTCCGGTGGCAACTGGAGCATCAACACCGGCAACGGCTACTACGGTGGCCTGCAGTTCAGCCGCAGCACGTGGAAGGCGTACGGCGGCGGCAAGTACGCGAGCACCGCCAACAAGGCGAGCCGCTCGGAGCAGATCCGCATCGCCGAGAAGGTGCTCGACGGCCAGGGCATCGGCGCGTGGCCGGTGTGCGGCAAGAAGGCCGGCTCGTCGAAGTCCTACCAGGCGAAGAACACCGGCGGTTCCTCGTCGAGCGGCAAGAAGGCCACGGCGTCGCGTACCACCACGCACAAGAAGTCGGCGGCGACCAAGCGCACCTCGGTCAAGGCCACCGGCAGGCACTACACGGTGAAGTCCGGTGACACGCTGGCCAAGATCGCGGCGGCCCAGCACGTCAAGGGCGGCTGGCGCGCGCTGTACCAGCTCAACCGGGCGCAGCTCGGCGGCAACCCCAACCTGATCTTCCCCGGTCAGCGCCTGTCGCTGTGATGAGCCGGCCCGGCTGCCTTACCCCCGTGGGGCAGCCGGGCCCCCCACCGGCGCTCAGGGCTTGCGGCCCACCGCGACGAACTCCGACACGACCTCGGTGATGCCGGGGTGCCGCGGGTCCGGCCGCCAGGCCGTGCAGGTCACGACGCCGGGTTCGAGCAGCTCCAGCCCGGCGAAGAAGCCGCGGATCTCCTCGAGGGTGCGGGTCCTGATCGGCGCCGCGCCGCTCTCGTTCCACTGCCGCATCGACTCCTTGACGGCCTCGCCGTTGACCTCCGTGGTCGGATGCGAGATCAGCAGGAAGCTGCCGGCGGGCACCGCGGCCAGGAACTGCTCGACCACCGACCGGGCCTCGGCGTCGTCCATGACGAAGTTGAGGATGCCGGACAGCACCACCGCGGTGGGCCGGCCGAAGTCCAGTGTGGTGGCGGCGGCCCGGAGGATGGCCTGCGGATCGCGGACGTCGGCCGCGAGGTAGTCGGTGGCCCCCTCGGGGCTGCTGGTCAGCAGCGCGCGGGCGTGCGTGAGGACCAGCGGGTCGTTGTCGACGTAGACGACGCGGGCGTCCGGGGCGACGGCCTGGGCCACCTCGTGGGTGTTGTCGGCGGTGGGCAGCCCGGTGCCGACGTCCAGGAACTGGCGGATCCGGCCCTCGCCGGCCAGGAACCGCACGGCCCGGCCGAGGAACTGCCGGTTGGCCCGGGCCGACAGCACGAGCTCGGGCATCAGCCGGACGGCGTAGTCGGCCGCCTCCCGGTCCGCCGCGAAGTTGTCCTTGCCGCCGAGCAGGTAGTTCCAGACCCGCGCCGAGTGCGGCACGTCCGTATTGAGCTGCGCGGGATCCGTCATCGGGCTCGTCCTTCCGCTACCGGCGGCATCGATCGGTGGCGGGAACCCTACCGCGCCAAGCAGCGGGGTGGGCGCACGGCGGCGCACACCCCGCTGCCCGGGGTCAGCGGGACCGGAAGGTGATCGCCAGCGGCGTGGCCAGGAACACCGACGAGTACGTGCCCACCACGATCCCCACCAGCAGCGCCACGGCGAAGTCGACCAGCGACGCCCCGCCCAGCGTCGCCAGGGCGGCCAGGATGAACACCGCCCCCAGCCCGGTGTTGACCGTACGCGGGACCGTCTGCAGGCACGCCGTGTTGGCCAGCCGCGCGAACGGCACCCGCAGCTTCGGGCTGATCTTGCGCTGACCGTGGACCAGCTCCCGGATCCGGTCGAAGACCACCACCGAGTCGTTGACCGAGTAGCCGACCACGGTCAGCACCGCGGCCAGGAACACCCCGTCGACGGGTTTGCCGAGCCAGGCGAACACCCCGATCAGGATGACCACGTCGTGGAGCATCGCCAGCACCGCCGCCGCACTCCAGCGCCATTGGAACCGCACCGACAGGTACGCCAGCTGCGCGCCGAGAGCGATCGCCACCGCGAGCAGCGCCTTGTCCCGCAGTTCGGCACCGAGGCTGGGCCCGACCTTGTCGTCCCGCAACTGCTGGACGTCACCGCCGCCGGCCGTGCCGAGCGAGTCGCGTACGCGTTGCTCGGTGGCGTCGTCGAAGGCGCCCGCCCGCACCGAGACGTTGCCCTGGCCGACCTGGGTGACCACGGCCCGGTCGACGCCCGCGGCTTCCACGGCTGCCCGGGCCGCGTCGGTCGACAGTGGCCGGCTGGTGGCGTACTCGACCATGCGGCCGCCGGTGAACTCGACGCCGAGGTTCAGCCCCCGGGTGGCGACGCCGCCGATGGAGAGCAGCACCGCCGCCGCCGAGACAGCCAGCCACAGTCGCCGGCGGCGCATCAGGTCCGGGCCGCGGGACTCGATCGCCTGGCGGACCCGGCCGGCGTGGGCGATGCCGCTCCACCGTGGGCGCACGACCAGCCACCGCCGGCGCAACAGGGCCTCGGCCGGTAGCCGGGTCAGCACGAGCGCGGTGAACATGGACGCCAGCACCCCGATGCCCAGGGTGACGCCGAAGCCGCGTACCGGGCCGGAGGCGAGCAGGAACAGCAGGGCGGCGGCCACCAGGGTGGTCACGTTGGAGTCGATGATCGCCGACCAGGCCCGGGCGAAGCCGCCGCGGATCGCGCTGCGCAGGGTGGGCCGGCCGGCGTACTCCTCCCGGGCCCGTTCGAAAACGAGCACGTTGGCGTCGACCGCCATCCCAATGGCGAGCACGAACCCGGCCAGGCCGGGCAGGGTCAGGGTGGCGCCGACCGCCAGCAGCGCGGCGTAGGAGATCAACCCGTACGCCACCAGCGCCACCGCCGCCAGCGCACCGACCACGCGGTACACCGCCACGATGAACGCGATGGTCAGCAGCGCCCCGATGAGCGCCGCCTGCGCCGACGCCTCGATCGCCTGCCGGCCCAGCGTGGGCCCGACCACCTGCTGCTGGATGATGTCCACGGGTACGGGCAGCGCCCCCGCCCTGATCAGCAGGGCGAGATCGCGCGCCTCGGCCGCGGTGAACGATCCGGTGATCCGCATGGCCTCCCCGGCGAAGCCGACCTCGCAGGTCGCCTCGGGGCTCACCTCGGGCGAGCTGATCACCTCGTCGTCGAGCAGGATGGCGACCCGCCGGGCCGGGTCGCCCACGGGGGAGCAGGCGGCGTCGGCGGTCAGCTTCCGCCAGTCCCGGGCGCCGTCCCCGGCGAAGTCGACGGCCACCTCCCAGCCACCCGGCGGCTGGACACCGGCCTGCGCGCCGTCGATCTGCCGGCCGGACAGGGCGGCCGGCCCCAGCCGCAG
>NZ_JBEZGQ010000618.1:0-5157 GCF_040650095.1 Actinoplanes sp. NPDC048791
CGGCCCGCGGCGGGACCGGGCCCGGCACCGGCTGGCGGGCCTGACCGAGCGGGAACGGGCGGTGGCGCTGGCGCTGGGCCGGGGCTGGTCGAACGCGGAGATCGGTGCCGAGCTGGGGATGAGCCTGCCGACGGTGAAGGGCCACGTGTCGCGGCTGCTGGCCAAGCTCGACCTGAACAACCGGGTGCAGGTGGCGCTGCTGGTCCACGACGCGGAACTGCTCTAGCGGGCGGTTTCCGTCCGGTATCGCGCGGCCCATTCCTCGTTGAGCCGGTCGGCCTGGCGGCGGTGCCGGGGCTGAATCGGCCGGCCCGCCTCCGGGTCGAGGCCCAGGAAGGTGAGCACGCCCCGGGTGGTGCCGGTCAGGTCGGCGGTGAGCTGCTCGTAGGTGATCTCGTGCGGGGTGATGCCGTACCGGGCGAACCAGGCCCGCCAGGCGGCGGTGTGCTCGGCCACGGTGTCCAGCAGCTCGGTGATGCGGGCCTCGACGTAGTGCGGCTCGGCCGCGGTGCCGTCCGGGTCGCCGGCCCGCCAGGCGCTGGTCTGCTCCGCGCGCAGCCAGGACACCGCCTGGGCCAGCTCGTCCTCGCGCCGCAGGTGGACGAAGCGGACCGGCCCGAACGCGGCCTCCAGCACCGCCAGGTCCCGGCCCTCGGTGGCCGGCGCCAGCTTGGCCACCAGCTCGTCGAGGGTGCCCCACATCAGCTTGGCGCCGAAGACCCCGTTGGGCGTCGTTCCGGCCGCGCGGGCGGCCCGCACGAAGGCGTCATAGTCGAACGCCGGGTCGGCCGGGCCGGGAATCCCCCAGCGGTCCGCCCACAGCTGCTCGTCCGGTCGCCGGAAGTACGACTCCGGGGTGCCGGCCAGCCCGGTCGACGCCAGCAGGCCGAGGAGCAGGGAACTGCCGGTGCGCGGCGTCGCGCAGACGAAGTAGGACTCGGTCATCACCCGAGCCAACCCGTTGGTGACCCACGCGACAACCGAAATAAAGTTCTAGAACTCTTCAGTCCGCTATGACACACTCATCCAAGAGTTATAGAACTTTGGAGGCACACCGTGACCGTGGTCATGCGCGAACCCACCGCCGGCGGGCGCTTCGGCGAGTACGGCGGCAGATACGTCCCCGAGTCGCTGATCCCCGCCTGCCTCGCCCTGGAAGAAGCCTTCCGCGACGCCTGGGCCGACCCGGCGTTCCGGCAGGAGCTAGACGGCTACCGCCGCACGTACGCCGGACGGCCCACCGCGCTCACCGCCGCCCGCAACCTCTCCGCCGAGCTGGGCATCACCCTGCTGCTCAAGCGCGAGGACCTCGCCCACACCGGCTCCCACAAGATCAACAATGTGCTCGGGCAGGCGCTGCTGGCCCGGCGGATGGGCAAGACCCGGCTGATCGCCGAGACCGGGGCCGGCCAGCACGGCGTCGCCACGGCCACCGCGGCGGCGCTGTTCGGGCTGCGCGCCACGGTCTACATGGGTGAGCGCGACATCGAGCGCCAGGCCCTCAACGTCTTCCGGATGCAGCTGCTCGGTGCCGAGGTCGTCCCGGTGACCAGCGGCAGCCGCACCCTCAAGGACGCCACCAACGAGGCCATGCGCAGCTGGGTGTCGGCCGTCGAGGACACCCACTTCTGCCTCGGGTCGGTCGCCGGGCCGCACCCGTACCCGTGGATGGTCCGGGAATTTCAGCGGGTGATCGGCGAGGAGGCCCGCGGGCAGGTCGCGGCCGAGCTCAGCACCGGCATCCCGGACGTGGTCGTCGCCTGCGTGGGCGGCGGCTCCAACGCGGCCGGCACCTTCGCGGGCTTCGTCGACACGACCGCGCGGCTCGTCGGCGTGGAGGCGGCCGGCGGGGCGGCGGTGTCCGGCGGTGAGCCGGGGGTGCTGCACGGCTCCCGGTCCCTGGTCCTGCAGGACCGGCACGGGCAGGTCGCCGAGGCGCACTCGATCGCCGCCGGCCTGGACTACCCCGGCGTCGGACCGGAGCACGCACAGCTCGGCGGACTGGGCCGGGCCCGGTACGTGACGGTGACCGACGACGAGGTGCTGGTCGCGGTCCGCCGCCTGGCCGAGCGCGAGGGCATCATCTGCGCGCTCGAATCGGCGCACGCGGTGGCGTGGGTGCTGCGCGCGGCCGGGACCGCCGAACTGCCGACCGGCTCGACGGTGCTGCTGACCCTCTCGGGCCGCGGCGACAAAGACATGGCTCAGCTGATGGAGGGACTGCGATGACGACCACGCTCAGCGCCGCGCTGGCGGTCACCGGACGGCCGCTGCTCGTGCCCTACGTGACCGGTGGCATCACCGCGAACTGGACGGAGCTGCTGCTGGCCTGCCAGGACGGCGGGGCGGACGCGATCGAGGTGGGACTGCCGTTCTCCGACCCGATGCTGGACGGGCCGACCATCCAGGAGGCCTCGGACCGGGCCCTGGCCCGCGGCGCCACGGTGGAGTCGATCCTCGCGGACCTCGCCGCCACGCCGCTGCGGGTGCCGGTCGTCGTCATGACGTACGCGAACCTCGTTCTGCGGATCGGGCTGCCCGCGCTGGCCGCCGCCGGGGTCACCGGCCTGATCGTGCCGGACCTGCCGCTGGAGGAATCGGCGGCGACCGAGGCCGCCGCGGCGGCCGCCGGCATCGACCTGGTGCTGCTGGCGGCCCCGTCGACCCCGGACGACCGGCTGCGCGAGATCTGCGCCCGCAGCCGCGGCTTCGTGTACGCGATCAGCGTCATGGGCACCACCGGCGAACGAGCCCAGCTGGCCGGCTCGGCGGCGACGCTGGCTGCCCGCCTGAAAGCAGTCAGCGACCTGCCCGTCCTCATCGGCTTCGGCGTGTCCACCCCGGCGCAGGCGGCCGAGGCGGGACGCGCCGGGGACGGCGCTGTGATCGCGTCGGTGCTGATGCGTAGGGTTCTCGACGGAGCCACGGCGGCCGAGCTCGCCGCCGACGTCGCCACCTACCGCACCGCACTCGACCTGGGGGTGTCTCCTGGAACGCCGCACGCCGAAATATCGGGTCATCGCGGCTGACCTGACCGCGAAGATCCGCGGTGGCGAGCTGCCGCCCGGCTCGGCGCTGCCGCCGCAGAAGGAGCTCAGCGCCGCGTACGGGGTGACGCTCGTGACGCTGCGGCAGGCGCTGCGGCAGCTGGAGGCCGACGGCCTGCTCTCCCAGCAGCCGGGGCGGGGCACGTTCGTGGCGTCGCCCAAGGCCACCTACCGGCTCGACTCGCTGCGCGGGCTGGCCGAGGATCTGCGGGCCCAGGGCCACCCGGTAAGCACCGAGATCCACGGCCAGGGCCTGCACCGCCCGCCGGCCTGGGTCGCGGCGCAGCTGGGTCCGGGCCGGATCCTGCGGCTCGAACGCCTGCGCCTGCTGGCCGGGCGGCCGGCGGTGCACCAGCTGTCCTGGGTGCGCCCGCCGGTCGGCGCCTTGCTGCGCACCGCCGACCTCAGCGACACCTCCCTGTACGCGGCGATCGCCGAACACGGGGTGGTCGTGCACCGCGCCTCGGAGGTGCTGCGCCCGGAGGTGCTCACGGCGCCGGTGGCGGAACTGCTGCGCCGGCCCGAGGGCACGCCGGTGTTCGTCTCGGACCGGATCACCTACGGCCTGGACAACCAGCCGGTCGTGGTGGACCGGGCGACGATCCTGGGCTCGGTGATGGAGGTCCGCACCGAACGCGCGGCGACCGGCCTGTCGGTGCAGTGGACGTCGTCGTCCTGACCGCGCTACTGACCGGCTGAGCTACTGACCGGCTGAGCTACCGACCGGCTGACGGCCGCCGGGCCACCAGGTACGCCTGCGGCACCGTCTCGACCACGCCCAGATGCTCGGCGGGTTCGCGGATCGTCCGCAGCACCAGGTCGAGCCCGGCGTCGGCGAGCAACGCCTCGACGGCTTCGGGACGGCGACGGTAAAAGCTGATGTCCCGGCGGACCACGATCTCGTCGCCGGTCTGAAACGCCAGGATCACCGGTGCGCCGGGCGTCAGCACCCGGTGGAACCCGGCGAACACCGCCGGCAGCTCCTCGTCGGGCAGGTTGATGATCGAATACCAGGCCACCAGCCCGGCCAGCGACGCGTCGGGCAACGGCAGGTCCGTCATGGAACCCACCCGGAACCGGACGTGCGGGTGGTCGCGGCGGGCGACGGCGACCATCTCCGGGGAGAGATCGATGCCGCTGATGTCGAGGCCCAGGCCGTGCAGATAGGCGGTTGTGACGCCGGGCCCGGAACCGACCTCGACGACCGGGCCGGGCGCGGCGCCGACGAGCTCCGCGAAGCCGGCCAGCAGCGCACGGTCCCAGATCCGGGTGGGCAGGTCGTCGCGGAACTGCTCGGTGTACCAGTCGGCGACGGCGTCCCAGCCCGCACGGGTCTCGGCGAGATGGGCGGGCTCGCGCAGGCGTTCCCGGACCGCGTCGAGGTGGTGCTGCTCGACGCCGATGCCGCGCAGGTAGTTCTCGACGCCGCCGTACGCCTGCTCGGCGTGGGCCAGAGTGTTGATCATCGTGGCGGCCGGGCAGTCCTCGGAGCGCGCGTAGTCCTCGGCCACCACCTCCGGGCCGACCCCGGCGACGGTCAGGGCGAGGGCGACCAGGGTGCCCGTCCGGTCCCGGCCGCCGCGGCAGTGCACGAGCACGCCGCCCGGGGGCGCCTCGGCGATCGCCCGGAAGGCGGCCGCCACCCGGTCCTGGTTGTGGTCCAGCAGCGGCCCGTAGGAGTCCGCCGGATACTCGTAGTCGGTCACCTCCATGAGCATCGACACGTGGGTGTAGATCGGGTCACCGGCGAACGGGCTGGGCTGCTCGGCGAGCTCCGCGGGCCGGCGCAGGTCCACGATCCGCGACACCCCGGCGGCGCGGACCGCGGCGACGTCGGCCGGGGTCATCGCGGCGTGGTGGTCGGAGCGCAGCAGCGCACCGTCACGGATCCGGCCACCGTCGAGAGTGGGCAGTCCGCCCAGGTCGCGGGCATTGCGGCAGGCGGGCCAGTCGAGGATCACCGGGCGGGCTCCGTTTCGGCGGCGAGGCGGTCAAGGCGGTCAAGGCGGTCAAGGCGGTCGAGAAGCTCACCCAACAGGGCGGCCTCGCCCGCGGTCAACCCCGTCCGTTCGGCCGCCGGCGCGGCCCGCAGCGTGACGGCGGCACCGGC
>NZ_JBEZGQ010000619.1:0-5151 GCF_040650095.1 Actinoplanes sp. NPDC048791
TTCCGACATGAGACCTCCCGCCCCAGCAGCGCACTCACGGTCGGCACCACCCGGGCCGCCCGGTCGTGGTCCACCACCCGCGGCTCGCCGGCGGCGCCGCCGGCACCGCCCGGGTCGGCGACGCGCTCACCGATCGCGCGGCGCTCACCCGCAGCAAAAGCCCCAAAGGTACGGCGCAGCAGCGGCAGAACGTCATTGAACGCGTCCGGTGCGATGTCGGCGAGCCACCCGTCGAGCAGTTCGAGCAGCGCGTCATCGTGCACGAGCAGCAGGCCACCGCCGGCGAGGAAACCCTCGACCCAGGCGGCGCCGTGCGCGGGTGGTGTGCCGACGGTCAACGGCAACCGCAGCCGCCGCTGCACCTCGGCGGTCCCGAGCCGGCCGGCGTCGAGCAGCAGCCGGGTGAACCGTCCGGCGAGCAGCCCGTGCAGATCCGCGCGTCGCGAGGCGGACTCCAATGTGGTCAGCCATCGGTCACGCAGCTCGTCGTCGTCGAGCAGGCTCACCGCGGAGTGCACACCGTCGATGTGCGCCCGCAACTCCTTCGCGGCCTCGTCGGACAGAGAGCCGACGGCGGAGGGCAACCCGGCGCAGACCCGGGTCAGCAGGCTGGCGGTGACGGTGGCCAGCCCGGCGACATCGGTGCGCCGGACGTCGCCGTACCGCAGGGTGCGGGCCAAGGCGGGAATGGCGGCCATCAGGTGGTTGATGTCGGCGTCGAGCGCGGCCCGGGTGTCGAGCGCGGCCAGCACCGGCGGGTACGCGTCCGCGAGGTCGGCGAGCAGGCACACCTCGACGAGCGCCGTCACGTCACCGAGCGACGCCGCTTTACGGGCCGCATCGGTCACCTTGGTGGTGGCTGCGGCGACGACGGTGGTGCCGTACATGCTGCCCTCGACCAGCTGAACGGCGAAGTCGGGCAGCCACCGCAGCCGCCACTGCTCCCGGAACGTGCCGGTGCCGCGCTGCGTCGTGTCGGCCTCGCCCCACGGCACCCCGATCGCGCGCAGCCGGTGCAGCAGCCGGCTGCGGGCCAGATCGATGTCACGGCGCAGGTCAAGGTCAAGAACACGTTCGAGCGCCTCGGCCTTGAGCCGCACGGACCGCTGCTGGGCGGCAAGATCCCGGGCCAGCGGTACGGCGGGCATGGCATCAGGAACCGCACCGAGCCGCTCACCGACAACCAGCCGCCGATCGATCAGCTCGACCCGCAACGGCTCGCCGTCACACATGACCGCCTCGGCCGCCTCGGTCACCTCGGCCAGCCCGGCCAACGGCCGCCCGCGAACACCGGCCAACGCCTCGGCCAGCCGGGTGGCCTCGATGACGTGCGCGGACGAGGTGGGCACACCCTCGGCCCGAAGCACGTGAGCAGCATCAACAAGCCAGCGCGGCACCACGTCGTCACCGGTGGTGAACAGGTGGTGGTACCAGCCCGGCGACCGCACCCCGGCGCCGTAACCGGACCAGGAAGCGAGCCGCCCGTACGTCCAGGGCACCCAGGTGAAGACGACCTTGGCCTTCTTCCGCCCCTTGAGCAGAGCGGCATCCTCGCGCGCGGTGACCTTCCGGGCGAGCGCGGGCACATGCCAGGCCCCGCAGACAACGGCGATGTTCTCGTGGGTGCGCCGCACCTCCCGCAGCACCGTGCGCATGTAGGCCTCCCGCAAGAGATCCTCGGGATCCTCGGGCGCGTTCTCCCGGATGGCCGTCATGGCCTCAGCAATGGCATCGAACGCCGGCATCCCCCGATGCTCGACGACGTCCTCCCACCACCGCTCAGGATCGTCGTAGCCGGCGGCGGCAGCCAACTCTCCGATGGGATCAACAGGCCGCAACCGCACGACGGGCTCATCCCCAGCGGTCTGGCCGGATATCTCATGCTCACTGTCCACAGCAGACTTCAGGTTCGCGGGACGCGGGGAAACGCTCGGCGTGCTCGCAGATTCCGTGCTGGAGGGGTCCAGGTCTGGAGGCGCCGCTGGTGCTGCGCCAGTGCTCGGCAGTGCCGGCGGATCCGGCGGGAGTGCGGCGCCAGGCGATGCCGAATCGGGGAGTAGGTCGGCGCCCGTGGGCGTCTGGCCGGTGAGTGGGTCGGTGCCGATCGGCGTCAGGTCGGCGGGTGTTACAGCGCCTGCGGGCGCTCGATCGAGAAGTGGTTCTACCGGTGCCGGGTCGGGCAGCGAAGCGCCGCCTGCTGGTGCGGGGTCGGGTCGCGGAGCACCGCCCAGCGTTGCCGCGCCGGGAAGTGAACCACCGCCTGCTGGCGCGGGGTCAGGAAGCGATTCACTGCTTGCTGGCGCGGGGTCAGGAAGTGAACCGCTGCCCGCCGGTGCCGAGCCGGGAAGCGAACCACTGCTTGCTGGCGCGGGGTCAGGAAGCGGATCACTGCCTGGTAGCGCAGGGTCAGGAAGCGGAACACCGGCCGCCGGTGCCGCGCCGGGACGCTGCCCAGCATCCGGCGGTGCCGGGTCCGAGGGCGGTGGCCCAGCCGAAGGCGGCGCATCCGGAGTCAGCTTGTCGGTCAACCGATAGGCATAAGGCAGATCGAAGAACCGAACCGGCACCCCCCGCTCCGCCGCCCACCGCATCGCCTGCCATTCCGGGGAGAACACCGCGAACGGCCAGAACGCCGCCCGTCCCGGGTTGTCCGCCGCGTAGCCCAGCAGCGCCACCGGTGGTTCCAGGCCGGCGTCGGCCACCCAGCGGACCAGGTCGTCCGCTTCCGGCGGGCCTTCGATCAGGATGATGTCCGGGCTTTGGCGGTCGAGCTCCTGCACCACCGCCCGGGCCGAGCCGGGGCCGTGGTGGCGGATGCCGTAGAGCCGTTCAGGCATCGCGGGCGGCTCGGTAGAAGTCTCGCCAGTCGGTGCGTTCGCGGACGACTGTTTCCAGGTATTCGCGCCAGACGACGCTGTCGGAGACCGGGTCCTTGATGACTGCGCCCACGATGCCGGCGGCCACGTCGCTGGGGTGCAGGTGGCCGTCGCCGAAGTGGGCGGCCAGGGCCATGCCGCTGGTGATCACCGAGATGGCTTCGGCCGGGGACAGGGTGCCGGTGGGGGATTTCAGTTTGGTGCGGCCGTCCTCGGTGAGGCCGGTGCGCAGCTCGCGGAAGATCGTCACGACCCGGCGGATCTCCTCCAGGGCGGTGGGGACCTCGGGCAGGTCCAGGGACTTGCCGAGCTGGCCGACCCGGCGGGCGACGATCTCCACCTCTTCGTCGGCCGACGCCGGCACGGGCAGGACCACCGTGTTGAAGCGGCGGCGCAGCGCGCTGGACAGCTCGTTGACCCCGCGGTCGCGGTCGTTGGCCGTGGCGATCAGGTTGAAGCCACGCTGGGCCTGGACCTCCGTGTTGAGCTCCGGGACCGGCAGGGTCTTCTCCGACAGCACGGTGATCAGGGCGTCCTGCACGTCGGACGGGACGCGGGTCAGCTCCTCCAGCCGGGCGATGGTGCCGGTCTGCATGGCCCGCATCACCGGGCTGGGCACCAGGGCCGCCTCGGACGGGCCCTCGGCGATCAGGCGGGCGTAGTTCCAGCCGTACCGGATCGCCTCCTCGGCGGTTCCGGCCGTGCCCTGCACCAGCAGGGTCGAGTCGCCCGAGATCGCGGCCGCCAGGTGCTCGGACACCCAGGTCTTGGCCGTGCCGGGCACGCCGAGCAAGAGCAGCGCACGGTCGGTGACCAGGGTGGACACCGCGACCTCGATCAGCCGGCGCGGCCCCACGTACTTCGGGGTGATCTTGGCGCCGTCGCCGAGCAGGTAGGTCACCACCGCCTGCGGCGACAGCCGCCAGCCGGGCGGGCGCGGGCGCTCGTCCGTCGTGGCGAGCAGGGCCAGCTCCTCGGCATACTGGTCCTCGGCGTGCGGTCGCAGTGCGGTCACTCGGGCTCCCTGTGTGTCCCTGCGGGCGATGGGTGATGCCGGGAACGTTACTCAGGCCCCCCGACAAGATGGGCCGGACAGGATGGGCCGGTCAGCGCAGCTCCTGGAGCATCTCGTAGCGGAAGTCGAGGGTCCGGGCCAGGTCCGCCACCGGCCGGACCCGGGACACGTCGCCCTGCTGCTGATCGAGCTCCTCGGCCAGCCGCGCCACCGGCACCGCATACCGGGGCGGCATGGCCAGCGCGGCCGCCCGGCACAGCTCCGCCAGCTGCCAGCTGTGCTTGTCCGTCCGGGCGCGGTGGGCGATCGTCTCCACCACCGCGACGGCCAGCTCCTCCGGCCATTCGCCCGGGTGCACCGCGAGCAGCCGGTGGGCCAGGTGGTCCTCGCGGCGCAGGAAGTCGGCGGCGATCCGGGCCAGGTCGGCCGGTGGCAACAGCAGGTGCAGATCCCAGCGCACGGCTTCGCGCAGCTTGGCCGCGCCTTCCCCGGTGTCGTTGAAGACGAGTGCGGTGGCCCATTCGGACTCGGCCTGGACGATGGCGGCCTTGGCCCAGCCGTGCAGCAGCGGCGTCTCCCAGTCGTGGCCGCGGGCCAGTGCCACGACCGCGGCGGGGCTGCGGTCGAAGGTGGTGGTCCAGGTCCTCAGCGGCGTGCCGGCGATGACCTCCTCCAGCAGCCAGGCCTGCACTCCCGTGCCGCGCGCCGGCTGGGCCGACACTCCGTCGCGCCGCAGCTCCGGCGTCAGCTCCGCGGGCGGGGTGACGACGAGCCGGCCTTCCCAGCGCACCGCCTCGTGCGCCCGCACCGACATCCGTTGGGCCAGCGCTGATCCGGGAAGTCGTTGCAGCAGGTCGAGGGCGGTCTCGCGGACCTCCTTGCGGCGGTCGTCGAGCGCCTGCTCCAGGAAGGCGTCGTCGGCGAGGGACAGGCCGGTGTCGAGAGCGGCCACGAAACGGGCACGGTCGTCGGGCGCCTCCGTCGGCCAGGTGCTCTGCAACAGAGCCAGCGCGGCGGCCGGATCGGTGGCGCGCAGCCGCGACAGGTACGCGAGCCGTTCGCCCGCCGTGCCGGTCTCCCACACCTCCGGATCGCTGGGCACCCCGGCCGCGGGAGCCTCGTCGCGCAGCCACCGCCAGTCGGGCCGCATCCCGGCCAGCCAGGCGCCACGATTGCCCGCCACCTGGCCGAGCGCGGGGCGGATCGCCGCGTTGCGCCGGCCCGCGTCCAGCAGCGCCGGCAGCGTCTCGGGCGGCACGT
>NZ_JBEZGQ010000620.1:0-5151 GCF_040650095.1 Actinoplanes sp. NPDC048791
GCGGTGGCACCGGCCACCCCGGCCACGCCGACGCCGGCGAGCGCGATGGCCCGCCGGCGCGAAACGATGCTGTCCGACATCGAGGGGTCCCCCTACTTCTTCGAGACGACCGCGGCGACCTTGCTGATCGGCTCGGCGAGCGCGTTGATCGCGTCGGAGAGACCCTTCAGGTCGGCCTCGCTGAGGGTGTTGTGCAGCTTCCAGCCGTCACCGTCGCGGTACTTGGCCAGCGTGGTGTCCACGTTGGCGAACTCGGTGTCGAGCGTCTTGACCAGCGCGGGGTCACGCTCCTCGAGGACCGGGCGCAGCGACGCGATGGCGGCCTTGGAACCCTCGACGTTGGCGTTGAAATCCCACAGGTCGGTGTGCGAGTAGCGGTCCTCCTCGCCGGTGATCTTGCCGGTGGCGACCTCGTCCAGCAGGCCCTTGGCGCCGTTGGCCAGCTGCAGCGGGGAGAGCTTCTCGGCGTTGGCCTTGGCCACGATCTCCTTGACGTCGACCAGCAGCTGGTCGGCGATCGGGCCGTCCTTGGAGACGTCCGGCTTGGCCGCCCACAGGTCCTTCTCGAGGCGGTGGAAGCCGGTGAACTCCATGCCCTCCTCGATGACCTCCTCGCGGCCGTCGATCTTCGGGTCGAGGTCACCGAAGATCTCCGCGACCGGCTCGATGCGCTCCCAGTACGTACGGGTCACCGGGAACAGCGCCTTGGCCTTGTCGACGTCGCCGGCCTTGACCGCGGCCACGAACTCCTCGGTCTTGGGCAGCAGCGCGGCGGTCTGGCTCTTGATGTAGCGCGAGTAGCTGGCGGTGGCGTCGGCGAGCTTGGCGTCGTCGGTCAGCGGGGCCGAGGACCCGGCGACGGTCAGCGCGGCGCGGATGCCCTTGCCGCTCATGCCGGGCTTGCAGGCGGTCTCGTACGAGCCGGCCGGCAGCTCCACGTGCAGCTCGCGGGTGAGGCCGGGAGCGATGTTCTCGACCTCGCCCATGACCCGGTCGCCCGGGGCGTACACGTAGAACTCGGTGACCTTGTTGCCGCCGTTGGTGATGGTGAAGACGCTGGTGCCGGCGTCGGCCTGGTTCCGGGCGACCTCGCAGGCCGTGTCGGAGGCCTTGACGGTGATCGGCCCGCCCGTGGCACCGGCGGCGGTGTCGTCGGCCTTGTCGCCGCCGCACGCGGCCAGGGCGCCGCCGAGGACGCCGACCGCGGCGAGCGCGAGGATTCGGGTGGTACGCATGGACGGGGCTCCTACTGCTGCGGCGCGGGCGCCGGGGTGGGTTCTGGGGTGACGGCCGGCGCCTTCTTGCGCGCCGGCCGGAGGAAGAGCACGAGCACCGGGATGCCGTACGCGGCCCAGGCGATCGTCTCGAGCACCGACGCGGTCGGGGTGATGTTGAACATGCCGGTCAGCAGGGCGGTGTACCAGGCCGAGGGGTCGAGCACGCCGCTGATGTCGTACGCCAGGTTGTTGAGGCCGGGCAGGGCGTTGGCCTCCTGGAAGTCGTGCACGCCGTACTTCAGGATGCCGGCGGCGACCAGGATGAGCAGGGCACCCGTCCAGGTGAAGAAGACCGAGAGGTTGATCCGTACCGCGGTCGCGTACATCAGGTAGCCGATGATCACCGCGGACGCGATGCCGACCAGCAGGGCGTAGAGCGGGCGGCTGTTGTCGGCGGCGCCCTGCACGGCCGAGTAGAAGATCAGCGAGGTCTCGAGGCCCTCGCGGACGACGGCCAGGAAGGCCATCACGGCCACCGCGATCGAGCCGACCTCCAGCGCGTCATGGAGCTTGCCGCGCAGCTCACCGGCGATCGAGCGGGCGGCCTTGCGCATCCAGAAGATCATCCAGGTCACGAAGACCACGGCCAGGATCGAGGTGATCGCCTCGAACAGCTCGCGGTGCTCGTACTTCTGCAGCAGGGTGGTCGAGGTGTAGCTGAGCAGCCAGCCGAAGAAGACGGACAGTGCCACGGCGAGCCCGACGCCGGACCAGACCTGGACGAGCCGGTCCTTGCGGTCGGACTTCACCAGGAACGCGATGAGGATGCTGACCACCAGGGTGGCTTCCAACCCCTCACGCAGGCCGATGAGGTAGGTGGCGAGCATGGCACTCCGTCGCTAAGGCATCCCTAAGTAAGGCTCGGCATACCTTAGTCACGGGCGAACCACATCCGTCAAGCTGAGCCGCTATCGGGCCGGTCACACGTCAGGGCGGCCCTCCGCCGGGGAGAACCGCCCTGCTCGGGGATCAGCGGTCGAAGCGGCCCTCGCGGACGCCGCCCAGGAAGTCGGCCCAGTCCCGGGGCCCGAACTCCAGGACCGGCCCGGCGATGTCCTTGGAGTCCCGGACGAACACCGCGGCGGCGGCCGAGGCGATCTCCACACAGTGCCCGGCGGCGGCGCTACGGGTGCTCTTTCGCCAGGTCAAGCCTTGGTTCTGCAATGTCATGCCCTTCCGCGGATGAATACTCGCCTCGGGTAACGCCCATCGGCTACCGCAGGCCATCCCCCGTTCGAGCGATCAGATCCCGAGTCTCGTCCACCGTCAGCGCCCGCCGCCGGAGATCGGCGAAAGCCTCCCGGTAGACCCGCACGTGCGCGTCTTTGGTGCGCAACTGGCCGCCGACCAGGTCCTCGCTGTGCACGACCGGCGCCCGCCCGGAGTCGCCGAACTCGAAGATGACGAACGCCTCGCCCAGCGCGGCGTGCGCGCCCGCGGCGAACGGGAGCACGTGCAGCTCGACGCCGGGCCGCTGGCCGGCGTCGTAGAGCCGCTGCACCTGGCGGCGCAGCACGTCACGACCGCCGACCTCGCGGTGCAGGGCCGACTCGTCGAGGACCACGCAGAGCCGTGGCGGCGGGTCGCGGGTCAGCACGCTCTGCCGGGCCATGCGCAGGGCGGTCCGCTGCTGCACTGTCTCCGGGTCGTCCAGGCCGGCGCCCACCTCGATGACCGCGTGCGCGTACTCGTCGGTCTGCAGCAGGCCGGGCACCACCTGCGCCTCCCACTCGCAGATGACGACGGCCTCGGCCTCGAACGCCACGTACTCGTCGTAGGGCTCGGCGACCGACGAGCGGTAGGGCGCCCACCAGACCCGGGCCCGTCCGCGCCGGGCCAGGTCACGCAGGCGGGACTGCTCGCCCGGCGTACCCGCGTAGAGCCGGAGCAGCCGGTCGAGGTCCGCCTCGCTGATCCCGGTCCGGGCCGTCTCGATCCGGCTCAGCTTGGACTCGGACCAGCCGAGCCGGGCCGCGACCTCGGCACCCCGGCGCTCACCGCGCAGCCGGCGCAGCTCGGCACCGAGCTCCCGGCGTGCGGCCATCGATGTCGGCCTCGCCACGGGACCACCGTACCGGTGACTGACTGCAACTTGCACGACACTATATGCACTTGCAGTGGAGCCCGGACCGTGTCGTAATGAGAGGGGAAAGCAGACTTTGGTGCGGGTCGCCGGGCGGGAGGCAGCGCACCAGGCAGGGAAGCGGACCGGTGGCGGCAACCGCCGGTTCGCTTTTCCACGAACCGGCGGCCCCGACCTCAGCCCCGCGGCCCTCAGTAGCGGTAGTGGTCCGGCTTGTACGGGCCCTCGACCGCGACCCCCAGATACGACGCCTGCTCCTTGGTCAGCTCGGTGAGCTTGACCCCGAGCGCACCCAGGTGCAGCCGGGCGACCTTCTCGTCCAGGTGCTTGGGCAGCACGTACACGCCGACCGGGTATTCGTCGGTCTTGGTGAACAGCTCGATCTGGGCGATCGTCTGGTTCGAGAAGCTGTTGCTCATCACGAACGACGGGTGCCCGGTCGCGTTGCCCAGGTTCAGCAGGCGGCCCTCGGAGAGCACGATCACCGAGTGCCCGTCGGCGAACTTCCACTCGTCGACCTGCGGCTTGACATTGATCCGCCGCACGTCGGCGCGCCGGGCCAGGCCGGCCATGTCGATCTCGTTGTCGAAGTGCCCGATGTTGCCGACGATGGCCTGGTGCTTCATCCGGGCCATGTGCTCCGCCGTGATGACGTTGAAGCAGCCGGTCGCGGTGACGAAGATGTCGGCCGTCTCGACCACGTCGTCCATGGTGGCGACCTGGTAGCCGTCCATCGCGGCCTGCAGGGCGCAGATCGGGTCGACCTCGGTGACGATGACCCGGGCCCCCTGGCCGCGCAGCGACTCGGCGCAGCCCTTGCCGACGTCGCCGTAGCCGAAGACCACCGCCACCTTGCCGCCGATCAGCACGTCGGTGGCCCGGTTGATGCCGTCGATCAGCGAGTGCCGGCAGCCGTACTTGTTGTCGAACTTGCTCTTGGTGACCGAGTCGTTGACGTTGATCGCCGGGAACAGCAGGGTGCCCTGCTGCTGCATCTCGTACAGGCGGTGCACGCCGGTGGTGGTCTCCTCGGTGACGCCCTTGATGCCGGCGGCGATCCGGGTCCAGCGCCGGTCGTCCTCGCGCAGCGACCGGGCGAGCACGGCGAGGATCACCGCGTACTCCTCCGAGTCGGCGGTGTCCGCGGCCGGGACCGACCCGAGCTTCTCGAACTCGGCCCCCTTGTGCACCAGCAGGGTCGCGTCACCGCCGTCGTCGAGGATCATGTTGGGACCCTCGCCGTCGGGCCAGCGCAGCACCTGCTCGGTGCACCACCAGTACTCCTCCAGCGTCTCGCCCTTCCAGGCGTAGACGGGCACCCCGGCCGGGGCCTCGGGAGTGCCGTCCGGGCCGACGACGATCGCGGCGGCGGCGTGGTCCTGGGTCGAGAAGATGTTGCAGGAGGCCCAGCGGACCTCGGCACCCAGCGCGGTCAGCGTCTCGATGAGGACCGCGGTCTGGATCGTCATGTGCAGCGAACCGGTCACCCGCGCGCCCCGCAGCGGCCGGCTCGGGCCGTACTCCTGGCGCAGCGACATCAGACCGGGCATCTCGTGCTCGGCCAGCTCGATCTCCTTACGACCGAAAGCGGCGAGGGAGAGGTCCGCGACTTTGTAGTCGCCCTCGGCGAGGGTCATCCATGCTCCTCCGGAGACGGGGGTCAAGGCAGCCGTCAACTTTACGCCGACGGCCAGTTCTTTTCCGGTACGCGCACAAAGCCGACAACCGCAGCACCGGGCCCGACCGGCACCCCGGCCCGGCCGGCGCGGCGTCGCGCCCGGTCACCCGGCC
>NZ_JBEZGQ010000621.1:0-5150 GCF_040650095.1 Actinoplanes sp. NPDC048791
GTTCGAGGCTCGCCTCGAGCACCACCAACTTGGGGACCGGAAGCTCCCGGACGACGGCGTTCACGGACTCGAGCGCCTGCTGGAGGTCCGGCACGGCCGAGGCCGCCGCGGGACGGTCGTCGCCGGTCACGAAGGCGGCCAGCCGGCGGACGGAATCGCGCAGCGCCCGCGCACGCAGGAACTCGTCCCGCGTCGCCGCCACGCCATGGCGAGCCACCCCGATCGCGTCCAGCCACTCGTCCAGATCCGGTGGTCCCGCGAGGTCGTCGTGCACGCCGTCGGTGTCGGCCCAGATCGTCGCCATCAGGCGGACCGGAACCGGCTCGTCGGGAAGCATCCAGGTGCGCACCGCAGGAATATATCACGGATGAAACGGCTTGCATCCGTTAGAACAACGGAGTACAACTGGCCATCTGGTGGAAGGGGCTCAGGATGACTGGCTTTCACGGCGGCGAGCTGGCCGTGCAGCGTCAGGCCGGCGTACGGCAGGACGCCGCCCGCCTCTCACGCATGCTGGACCCGGCGGACCTGTCCGGCGGCATCGCCGGCTTCCTCGCCGCACGCACCCTGCTGGTCATCACCGGCCGGGACGCGACCGGCCGGCTCTGGACCTCGCCACTGACCGGCCCGGCCGGCTTCCTCGAGGTCCGCTCCGACACCGAGCTGGCCGTCCACGCCGGGGTCCCGGCCGGTGACCCCCTGCACGGCCTCGCCGCCGGCCAGCGCCTCGGCACGACCAGCATGGACTTCGCCCTGCGACGCCGGGTACGCCTCAACGGCACCCTCACCGTCGCCACCGATGAGCTGCTGATCGTCGACGTCGAGCAGGCGTACGGCAACTGCCCGCAGTTCATCCAGCAGCGGCTGCTCACCCCGGCCGCCTCCAGTCACGAGACGCCGGAAGACGTGCGCCGCGGTGCCGCGTTCGAGCCGGCCGACGTCGAATTGATCCGCTCGGCCGACACCTTCTTCCTCGGCACCGCCCACCCGCAGCGAGGTGCCGACGCGTCCCACCGTGGCGGGCCGCCCGGTTTCGTCCGCGTCGACGAGCGCGGCCTGTGGTGGCCGGACTATCCCGGCAACAACATGTTCAACAGCCTCGGCAACCTGGCCGTCAGCCCGGAGGCCGCGCTGCTGTTCGCCGACTTCACCACCGGCGCCACCCTGCAGCTGTCCGGCACGGCCCGGATCGAATGGGGTGCGGCCGGACGACCCGGCGACGACGGGCACAGCGGCCGCATCGTCCGCTTCGAGCTCGACCGGCTCGTCGCCGCGCGCCGGCCGTCGCTGCGCGAGTCCGCCCACCGCCCGTACCCGCACAACCCCACGCTGACCGACCGAGAGGACCGATCCCGATGACCGAGGCCCGACCGCCGTTCCCGCCGTACGACCTGGCGACCGCCCGGCAGAAGGTCCAGGCCGCCGAGGACGCCTGGAACACCCGCGACCCGGCCCGGGTCGCCGCGGCCTACACGCCCGACTCGCAGTGGCGTAACCGCGACGTGCACTTCACCGGCCGCCCGGCGATCATCGAGTTCCTGACCGCAAAATGGGAACGCGAGCAGGACTACGCGCTCCGCAAAGCCCTGTGGGCCTTCCACGAGAACCGCATCGCGGTCCGCTTCCAGTACGAATGGCACGACGCGGCGGGCCAGTGGTGGCGCAGCTACGGCAACGAGTTGTGGGAGTTCGCCCCGAACGGCCTGATGAGCCGGCGTGAGGCCTCCATCAACGACCACGCGATCGACGAATCGGAGCGCCGGATCACCGGCCCCCGCCCGGAATCCGAACGCGGCCTCGACATCCCGATCTGGTGACCGGGGACGGTCGTGGGCCGTTCGTCCGTAGCTCGCGCAGCGAGTTCGACGCGCTCCGGGAGAACAGGAAGAGGACGACGAAATTGACAACCAGCAGGATTGTCAGCAGCGCGTCCGACGGCCGATAGCGATCTCCGAGCAGGGGAAACGCCAGGGAGGCGCCGCCGGCTCCGAAAGTGGTGAGCAGAACGGCGACGGCGGGCACCATGGTGCCGACCTCGGCGCGTAATCTCGCCGGCCGCAATCCGGGGACCCGGATCGCGGCGTACGACGCGACCAGAAGAATCGCGATCAGGATCAGGCCGACGACGACAGGAACCGCAAGCGGCGGCCGGTCACCGCATTCTGGTTCGCAGCGAACGGCGACGGCGGTCATCGTGGCCATCGTGGCGTAGCTCAGCACCCAGACGTGGCCGCCGGCCGCCACGACATAAACGCTGATGCGGCCGATGTCGGCCAGTGCCGGGCGCTGGAGAAAGATGATTGCCAAGGTGTAGAAGAGCAGCAGAACGGATGTGCCGAAGGGAAGACCGTAGACGACACCCCCGAGCTGAGAGTAGAGGCCGGCAGTTACGCCGCCGTCGAAACGAGTGACCGCTGATCAGCCGCCGACGAGGTGGGTCTGCGCTGATCGGCGGAACTGGTCGACAAGAGGATTGGGATCCGCCCGGCGGGTGGCGACGACGACGTGGCACGGTTCGATTCCGTCCACCGCGACGGTGACGAGGTCGTCCCGGGCCGTCACCCGGGGGTCGTTCGCGGCAATCAGGGCGACCGCCTGCCCGTCCGCGACAGCTTCGAGTTTGTCCTCGATCGTGTCGGCGGGCATGACCGCCAGCGGCGCGCCGCCCCCGTCCGGACGCGGCTCGAGCCGCCAGAATCCCGTCCAGGTCGCGGGCGCCCCGGCGCAGGCCACCATCGGCTCGTCGGTGAAGTCGGCCAGGGTGACGATCTCCTTTCCGGCCAGGCGATGGGACGCCGGCAGGACCAGCACGCGCGGCTCCTCGTAGAGCACGGTGAGGTCGAGGTCGTCGACCGGGATCGGAAGGGGCGTGCGGACCACCAGCGCGTCGACCCGGCCGTCGGGCAGTGCGCGGGTCTCCTGCCAGTCCAGGTGGCGGGTGCGTAGGTGCGCGTCCGGATGGCGGCGGCGCAGGTCGCGGACCGCGGCGGTGATGGTGAGGTCCTCGACGTAGCCGATGGTGATCGTGCGTGGTGGCGCGGCGTCGCGCGCGGCGCGTACGGCCTGGTCGGCGTACTGCAGCAGGGTCTGGGCCCGGGGGAGGAAGGCCTCGCCCGCGGCGGTGAGCCTGCTGCCCTGGGTAGTGCGCTCCAGCAGCCGTACGCCGAGAGCGTCCTCGAGCCGTTGGAGTTGGCGGCTCAGTGAGGGCTGGGCGACGTGCAGTGCCTCCGCGGCCCGGGCGAAGGTGCCGTGCTCGGCCAGTGCCGTGAAGTAGCGGACCAGCCGCAGGTCCAGGTCCGGTACGCCGTCGGCCATGTCAGCAGCGTACTCGTTATGTCGTTTCGGCATGACGAGGTGCGGAACGGGTCTTGGACGACGCCGCCCGGCCCGCGGGAGGTTGGTTCCATGACCGTTGACTACCGCGCACAGACCGTTCTCCTCACCGGGGCCAGCTCCGGGATCGGGGCCGCTTTCGCCTCGGCTCTGGCGGCGCGCGGCTCGAACCTCGTACTCGTCGCGCGCCGGGCCGAGCGGCTGGCCGCCATGGCGGACGAGTTGCACCGTGCTCACGGCGTACGGGTGGAGGCCGTTCCGTTTGATCTCGCGCACCCGGCCGCCGGCAGCGAGCTTCGAAAGGCTGTCGCCGACCGCGGGGTAGCGGTCACCAGCCTGATCAACAACGCGGCCTTCGGCACCTTCGCCCGGTTCGCCGACGCCGATCCGGGCCGCCTCGCCGCCGAGATCGCCGTCGACGTGGCAGCACCGGTCCAGCTCACCGCCGCGTTCATGCCGCAGCTGCTGAGGGCCGCCAACGGGTTCATCATCAATCTCGCCGGCGTCTCCGCCTATTTCCCGTCACCGCGGATGGCCGTCTACAGCGCCGGCAAGGCCTTCGTGCTGAGCTTCACCGAGTCCCTCTGGACGGAGCTGCGCGGTACGGGCCTCACCGCGTTCGCCGTCTCGCCCGGCGCCACCGCTACGGACTTCACCACCGGGATGGGCCCGGGCGCCGGCGTGCTGACCTCGGGCCGGACGCGGACGCCCGGCGATGTCGTCGCCACCGCGCTGGCCCATCTCGAGCGCCGCGACCCGGGCTCGAGCGTGATCGACGGACGGTCCAATCAGCTCGGTGTGATCATGAGCCGGCTCGCGAGCCGGCGCCGGAGCGCCCTGCTGATGGACCGCGTCTTCGACCCGGACCGCCGGGCGAAGACCACCGCGGCCTGACCGCAACGCCTTCCCCGGGTGCGGTCCGAGTCATACCCTTCGATAGGAGCCCGGTACGCGCGCTAAACGCTGAGGAGGGGTCATGAAAGTCGTGGTCAGGTTCGTGATGGCGGTCATGCTGGCAGTGGGACTCGCAGGGGCGGCCGGGTCGCCGGCCGCGGCGTCCTCCGGGCATCAGAGGTTCAAAGCGCTCGTCTTCTCCAAAACCGCGGCGTTCCGGCACGACTCGATCCCGGCCGGGGTCGCCGCGATCCAGCGGCTCGGCGCCCGGAACCACTTCAAGGTGGACGCCACAGAGGACGCTGCGGCGTTCACCGACCGGAACCTCGCCCGGTACGACGTCGTGGTGTTCCTGAGCACCACCGGCGACGTCCTCGACGCGGCGCAGCAGGGCGCGTTCGAACGTTACATCCGCCGCGGCGGAGGCTTCGCGGGGATCCACGCCGCCTCCGACACCGAGTACGACTGGGCCTGGTACGGCGGCCTGGTCGGCGCCTACTTCCGCGATCACCCGGGCGCGGTCAACCCGCAGTTCCAGGTGGCCACGGTGAAGGTCCTCGGCCATGACACCGCCGCCACCCGCCCGCTGCCGCGCCGCTGGGAACGCGAGGAGGAGTGGTACAACTTCCGCACCAACCCGCGGGACACCGTCCGCGTCCTCGCCGAAGTGGACGAACGGACCTACGACCCGCGCGGCTACAGCGTGCCGGGCGGCTCGCCGGGAATGGGCCGGCACCACCCGATCTCCTGGTGCCAGCCGTACGACGGTGGTCGCGCCTTCTACACCGCGCTGGGGCACAAGGCCGAGTACTACAACGAGCCGCTGCTGCTCGACCACCTGCTCGGCGGGATCCGGATGGCTGCCGGCGTGGCCCGTTTCCCCTGCGGCCGGGAGGACTGACCGGCGTACGCAGCCGCTGCGG
>NZ_JBEZGQ010000622.1:0-5148 GCF_040650095.1 Actinoplanes sp. NPDC048791
GCGGCCTCCAGGCGGGCGAGCACCAGCAGGTCCGAGATGAGCCGGTCGAGCCGGTCGGCCTCGGCGACCATGGTCTGCCCGGCCCGCGCCGCGTCGTCGGCGGCGACCACGCCGTCGGCCAGGGCCTCGGCGTAGCCGCGGATCGTGGACAGCGGCGTCCGCAGCTCGTGCGACACCGACAGGAGGAACTCGCGTTCCCGGCCCTCGCTGATCTGCAACGCCGCACCGAGCTGGTTGAGCGCGGACGCGAGCTCGGCCACCTCGGCCGGCGGCCGCACGGCGAGGCGTACCGAGCGGTCACCGGACGAGAGCCGGCCCGCTGCCACAGCCGCCTGCCGCAGCGGCCGGGCGATGAAACGGGCCAGCAGCGCTCCGGCGAGGACACCACCGAGCAGGCCGGCCAGCAGCGCGAGCCACACTCCGCCGAGGACCCGGGCCGCCGTACCGGAAGCGGTGTCGCGGGTGAGCACCACACCGCTGGTGTTGCCCCGCAGAGGCCGGCCGACGATCAGCACCGCGCGCCCGCCGACCGTGCCGAGGGTGTTGACCGTCGCCCCGCCGGCGACCTGGGTGACCACCCGGTCCGGCAGGCCGGCCCGGTCGACGGTGCCCCGCCGGATCAGGTAGACGTCGACGCCGTCGGCCCGCAGCCGGGACACGATCCGCTCCCGGGCCACCTGACGTTCGGTGGTGAGCAGCTCGACCGCGAGCGCGGACTTCTCCACCAGCTCGTCGCGGGCGGCGTTGTTGGCCGAACGCACCGCGATGGGCAGAGCCACGAGCGCGGTGATGATGACGGCGACGACGGCGGTGGCCGCGGTGACCAGGACGGTCCGGCCGGAGAGAGTGCCGAGGATGCTACGCATCGGCGGTGTAGCCGACCCCGCGGACTGTGCGGATCAAGGTCGCGGCGGCGCCCAGCTTGGCGCGCACCTGGGCCACGTGCACATCGACCGTACGGGTGCCCGCCGGCGACGCGTACCCCCAGACGCTGGCCAGCAGCTCCTCCCGGGTGAAGACCCGCCCCGGGCGCCCGAGCAGGTGTGCGAGCAGGTCGAACTCGGTGGGGGTGAGCGTCAGCGGCACACCGTCCACGGTGACCAGATGCCGGCCGGAGTCCAGCTGCAACGGCCCGAGCGTACGCACGTGGCCGCCGTCGGGTGGCCCGGCGGCCCGGCGCAGCAGGGCCCGCACCCGGGCGACCAGCTCCCGCGGGCTGAACGGCTTGGTGAGGTAGTCGTCGCCGCCCAGCTCGAGGCCGAGGATCCGGTCGACCTCGTCGTCGCGGGCGGTGAGGAAGACGACGGGGGTCCAGTCACCGGCCTCCCGCAGCCGGCGGCAGATCTCCGTGCCCTCCATCCCGGGCAGCGCGATGTCCAGCACGCACGCGACCGGCCGCAACCGCCGGGCCGCGGCCAGCCCGGCCGCGCCGTCGTGCTCGACGTGCACCCCGAAGCCGTCCCGGCTCAGGTAGAGCCGGACCAGGTCCGCGATCGGCCGTTCGTCCTCGACCAGCAGGATCAGGCCCTTGGCGGGAGGTTCACTCACCGCACCATCATGCCCGGCTCAGGCCCGGCTCAATGTTCGGATGAGGTACGGGTCGACAGCGCCGCCGCCCGCAGCGTCAGATACCGCTGCTCGGGCAGGCTGGCCGTCATGGCCGCCGCCCGCAGGTAACCGGTGTGCGCCGCGGCGTGGTCCCCGGCCAGCTCCAGCAGGTGCGCGCGGACGGACTCGAGCCGGTGGTTGCCCGCCATCCGCTCGTCCCCGTCGAGCTCGGCCAGCACGGCGAGCCCGGCCAGCGGCCCGCGCGCCCGGGCCACGGCCACCGCCCGGTTCAGCGTGACCACCGGACCCGGCGAGACGCGTTCCAGCACCTCGTACAGGGCGAGGATCTGCGGCCAGTCGGTCTCCGCAGCGGTGCGGGCCTCGTCGTGCACCGCGGCGATCGCGGCCTGCAACTGGTACGGCCCCAGCGGCCCCCGGCCCAGCGTCCCGGAGACCAGCGCGACCCCCTCGGCGATGGACGCGGCATTCCACAGTCCGCGATCCTGCTCGTCCAGAGGCACCAGCGCGCCGTGTTCGTCGGTCCGCGCCGGGCGCCGCGCGTCGGTGAGCAGCATGAGGGCGAGCAGCCCGGCCGTCTCACCGTCGCCGGGCAACAGCCGGTGCAGCATCCGGGTCAGCCGGATCGCCTCGGCGGTCAGGTCGGCCCGTTGCAGGTCCGGTCCGGCACTCGTGGTGTAGCCCTCGTTGAAGACCAGGTAGAGCACCTGCCGTACGACCTGCAGCCGGTCGGCCCGCTCAGCCTCGGGTGGCGCCTCGAAGCCCAGCCCGCTGGTGCGGATCCGCTGCTTGGCCCGGCTGATCCGCTGGGCCATCGTGGCCTCGGGCACCAGGAACGCCCGGGCGATCTCCGCGGTGCTCAGGCCACCGACGGCCCGCAGCGTCAGGGCGAGCTGCGAGGGCGGCGACAACGACGGATGGCAGCAGAGGAAGAGCAAGGTGAGGGTGTCGTCCTCATCGACGGCGGCGGCCGGATCGGCCGGCTCGAGCAACGTGACGTGCTCCTCGCGGGCGCGGCGGGCGCTCTCGCTGCGCCACTCGTCGACCAGCCGACGGCCGGCCACGGTGATCAGCCAGGACCGCGGGCTGTCGGGCACCCCCTCGACCGGCCACTTGAGGGCGGCGGAGAGCAGGGCCTCCTGGACCGCGTCCTCGGCGGCGTCGAACTGCCCGTACCGGCGTACGAGGACCCCGAGGGCCTGCGGCGCGAGCTCGCGCAGCAGGCCCTCGACACCGGGCTGATCCGTGGTCACTGCTCGGGCGGCCCGTCGGGAACCTCGCGCAGCTCGACCCGCTCGGCCCAGACGACGATCTGGCCGGCCCGCTCGATCGCCCGCTGCTCGTCCTTCACCTCGAGCACCCAGTAGCCGGCCAGCGACTCCTTGGCCTCGGCGAACGGCCCGTCGGTCACCACCACCTGGCCGTCGACCAGCGAGACGGTCTTGGCCGAGGTGGGATCGGCCAGCCCGCGGGCCTCGACGAACTCACCGGCCTGCTCCAGCTCGGCATTGAACGACATCATGAACTGGATCATCTCGGAGACCCACTCCTGACTCCGGCTCTGCATCATGGTGGCGCCGTCACCGAACATCATCAGCATGTACTTCATGGCTCAGTCTCCCAGCCCTCGGGTGCCCCCGGCGGGGCACTTCCACCGGTGAGTCGGAGACCCGGCCCCGTTCTCTACACACCCCACAAAGAAATTCTCGGCTCGCCCGGCCGCACTATCCTCCCGGGCATGCCGACTGTCGATGTGTTGCTGCTCGTGGCCGAGGCTGTGCTGGCAGTGCTGGTACTCGCGTCGGCGGTCTGGCTGCTGGTGCAGCACAACCGCCGGCCGGGCCGGGTCCGGCTCTTCCGGCGGCCGGTCCAGCGGCCGCGGCTGCTGGCCGGGGCGTACGCGGTCCTCGCTCTCTGGGCCGGCATCCAGGTGGTGCAGGACCTCACTGACAACAGCCTCGCGTGGAAGCTGATCTCGCTGGCCACTCTGGGCGCGTTCGTGGTCCTGCTCTCCTTCGCTCGCCGCCCCGCCTGACGGGATGCCGCGTGCAGCGGCGTCAGCCGAGCAGCCGGTCGAGCAGGTCGTCGGTGAGGCCGATGTGGCGGTCGGCCGGGTCGCGGAGGGCGACCGTCAGCAGCGTCAGACCGGCGTCGGGTGACCGGGCGAGCAGTAGTCGCAGGTGCTGCCAGCCGCCGCCGTGCCGGTAGACGCGCCGGCCGCGGTGGACCCGCACGCCGAGACCCCAGGCGTAGTCGAGCGGCGTCCCGTCGTCCAGGAATCCCGGCGTCTGCAGCAGGCCCGAGATGTGCAACCGGTCCTCGTTGAGGGCGTCGCCCCAGCGCAGCAGGTCGGCGGGCGTGCTCCACACACCCCCGTCGCCGAGTGACAAGGGGGCCGGATGCGGTGGCTCGATGGGGATGGCGCCCAGGGGCTGAGCCGAGGGACCGGGCCAGTACAGCGTGCGCGACATCCCCAGTGGGGCGAAGAGGTGGTCGCGGGCGAAGTCGGGCAAGGGCTGTGCCGTGGCCCGCTCCACGATCGCGGCGAGCAGGATGTAGCCGGCGTTCGAGTAGGCGAACCGGCTGCCCGGCTCCGCCTCAGGTGCGGGCACGGACTTCAGGGCAGTCAGCATGCCGACGGAGGTGCGGTCGCCGGGGCCTTGCAGCCGGGCGTCGCCGGGCAGCCCGGCCGTGTGGTGCAGCAGGTGGCGCAGCCGCACCGCATCGGCCCAGGACGGCAGGTCCGGCAGCCAGTGGCGGGCCGACGTCTCGGTGTCCATCTGGCCCCGCCTGACCAGCAGGGCGAGACAGGCCGCCGTCATCTGCTTGGCCAGCGAGGCAATGTAGATCATCGACTCCGCAGCCGGGCCGTTCGCGGGACGCGTGACGACCGTCGGTTCCGCACCCGGACGGCGGATCGCTACTGCCACCGGCTCCTGCGGTCCGTAGCCCGCCCGCTCGATCAGCTCCGCGACTCCGCCTTCGTCCATCGAGTCACCGTAGCTGTGGAGAGCGCTTTCCGTAGGAGCCGTCTCGCCGTACCGAAAGACCGTGTTTGTCGGTTCCTGGGCACGGAATGCTTGACACATCGGAAAACTGGGCGCAACACTGCGGCGGTATGGAGAGCGCTCTCCATTGATCACTCCCCCCGTGACTCCGTCCCCGAACGTCAGGAGTTCCCGTGCATCCGGCATCCCCCCAGGCGCTGTCCCCGCACGCGCCCCGACCTCGACGCTGGCGCCGGTTGATTCCCGTCACCGTGCTCGCCGTCGTCGCCGCCTATGTGGGCGTCGTGCAGTTCACCGCGCACGCCGCCGATTCCCTGCTGTCGCAGGGCAGACCCGCGACCGCGTCGTCGCAGGAGGGCGCGGACGTCGCCGCGGCCCTCGCGGTGGACGGCAACGCCGGTACGCGCTGGTCGAGCCAGTTCAGCGATCCCCAGTGGCTGCGGGTGGACCTCGGCACCACCGCCACGATCAGCCAGGTCGTCCTGCAGTGGGAGGGGGCGTACGCGAAGGCGTACAAGATCCAGACCAGTGCCGACGGCACCACCTGGACCGACATCCACAGCACCACCACCGG
>NZ_JBEZGQ010000623.1:0-5130 GCF_040650095.1 Actinoplanes sp. NPDC048791
CCAGCACACCGCCGCCGATGCGATCGCCGCCGACATCGGCAGTCGCGATCAGCAGGCGCGGGCTCAGGCCGGGTTGGGGGAGGCCCACCGGGCCTTGGACGAGCCCGCCGCGGCCCGGGCGCATCTCCGGCGGGCGTTGCGGCTCTACACCGAGCTCGGCATGCCCGCGGCGGAGCGGATCCGCGTGCGGCTGGCTGCCCTTTCCGCTGACCTCGAGGACGCCGCCGGCCCGGATGCCATTTTCCGATGAGGCCCCGCGTAACACTTTTCGGAACGGTTTTTCTCCAGTCGCGCATTGTCATCTCCGCCCAATAGATCTCCGATCGGGGTGCGGAGCATTCGCACGGGAATGCATTGACCGACGCCAATCGACAGTTATAACGTATGACGTCTTACGTCGATGCTGGCGGCGAGCAGCGCGGGACCGTCCACCCGCCCCGCCGGACAAGCTTCCGACGCGCTTCCCGTCCTCGAAGCTGCCCACCAGAAGGCGACCGCCCTATGACAATGCGCGCGTTGACCGCCACCGCGGTCGCATTCCTCCTCGCCGCCGGCACCGCGGCGACCATCACCGTCCCCGCCTCTCCGGCCGCCGCCCATCCGGTCAATGCGGCCGACTTCCAGCAGGTCGAGCTGGCCCGGGGCGTCGCCGAGCTGGGTGAGCCGATGTCGATGGCGGTGCTGCCGGACCGCTCGGTGCTGCACACCGCCCGCAACGGGGTGCTGCGCCGGACCACCGCCGCCGGGGTCACCAGCGCGATCGGGACCCTGCCGGTCTACACCCACGACGAGGAGGGCCTGCAGGGCGTGGGGGTGGATCCGGGCTTTTCCAGCAACCGGTTCATCTACCTCTATTACGCGCCGCCCCTGTCCACTCCGGGCGGGGACGCGCCCGCCACCGGGACGGACTTCTCGGCCTGGAACGGCGTGAACCGCCTGGCCCGGTTCACCCTCAACGCCGACTACACGCTCAACATGTCCAGCCAGGTGACCGTTCTGGAGACCGCCACCAACCGCGGCATGTGCTGCCACGTCGGCGGCGACATCGACTTCGACGCGGCCGGCAACCTGTACCTGTCCACCGGGGACGACTCCAACCCGTTCGACTCGGGCGGCTACACGCCCATCGACGAGCGCAGCAACCGTAATCCGGTCTACGACGCGCAGCGCAGCGCCGGCAACACCAACGACCTGCGCGGCAAGGTGCTGCGGATCAAGGTCAACGCCAATGGCACGTACGCGATCCCGGCGGGCAACCTGTTCGTGCCCGGCACCGCCGGCACCCGGCCGGAGATCTACGCGATGGGCCTGCGCAACCCGTTCCGGCTCAACGTCGACAAGGCGACCGGCGTCCTGTACGTCGCCGACTACGGGCCTGATGCCGGTACCACCAGCGCGACCCGTGGGCCCGCCGGTCAGGTCGAGTTCAACCGGATCACCTCGGCCGGCAACTACGGCTGGCCGTACTGCACCGGCTCGAACACCACCTCGGAGACGTACGTGGACTATGTGTTCCCGTCCGGGCCGTCGGGGAACCGGTTCAACTGTGCCGCGCCGGTCAACAACTCACCCCGCAACACCGGGCTGACCAATCTGCCGGCCGCGCGCCCCGCGTGGATCAAGTACGACAACTGCTCCCTCGCCGCGTTCGGCTGCGGTTCCGAGTCGCCGATGGGTGGCGCGGTGTACCGCTACGACGCGGCCAACCCGTCCTCGGTGAAGTTCCCCGCCGCCCTCGACGGGCACTATTTCGCCACCGAGTTCGGGCGGCGCTGGATCAAGACCATCGACGTGAACGCCGACGGGTCGGCCGGGCAGATCAGCGACTTCCCGTGGCGGGGCACGCAGGTCATGGACAGTGCCTTCGGCCCCGACGGCGCCCTGTACGTGCTGGACTACGGCACCGGATGGGGCAGCGGCGACGCCAGCTCCGCGCTGTACCGCATCGAGTACAACCCCGCCGGCAACCAGGCACCGGTCGCCCGGGCCGGCGCCGACCGTACCTCCGGGGCCTCGCCGCTCACGGTGGCCTTCTCCTCCGCCGGGTCCTCGGACCCGGAGGGCGGCGCACTGACCTACCTGTGGAACTTCGGCGACGGCAGCACCTCCACACAGGCCAATCCGAGCCATACCTTCACCGACAGCGGCCAGCGGGCGGTCACCCTCACCGTGACCGATCCGGCCGGCCGTACGGGCAGCGCCACGGTGACCATCACCGTCGGCAACACCGCTCCCACGGTGACCCTGAGCACGCCGGCTGACGGGACCCTGTTCGCCTTCGGTGACAGCGTGCCGTACACGATCACGGTGTCGGATCCGGAGGACGGCACGGTCGACTGCACCCGGGTGAAGCTGACCTACCTGCTCGGCCACGACGACCACGGCCACGCCATCAGCTCGCGGACCGGGTGCTCGGGAACGCTGCCGATCCCGGTGGACGGCGAGCACGACACGGCGGCCAACCTGTTCGCGGTCTTCGACGCCGAATACACCGACAACGGGGCACTGACCACCCACACCCAGAACGTGCTGCAACCCCGCCACCGGCAGGCCGAACACCGCAACAGCCAGTCCGGCACCACGGTGTACAGCAAGGCGGCCGCCGAGGGCGGGCAGACGGTCGGCGACATCAACAACGGCGACTGGATCGCGTTCCAGCGTTATGCCCTGGCCGGTGAGAACAGGTTCACGGCGCGGGTGTCCTCGGCCGGTTCGGGTGGCACGCTCTCGGTGCGCGCCGGCTCACCGACCGGCACCGTGCTCGGCTCGGTCACCGTTCCGGTCACGGGCGGCTGGGAGACCTTCACCGAGGTGTCCACCGCGCTGTCCGGGGCTCCGGCCGGCGCCACCACGCTGTATCTGACCTTCCAGGGCGGCAGCGGCACGCTGTTCGACGTGGACGCGTTCAGCTTCGGTACGGCGCCGAGCACCGGCACCGGCCCGATCACCGCCGCGGCCGGCAAGTGCGTCGACGTCAACGGCTCCGGCTCCGCCGACGGCACGAAGATTCAGCTGTGGACCTGCAACAGCGGTGCCAACCAGCAATGGACCCGCAACGGCACCACCTTGCGGGCGCTCGGCAAGTGCATGGGTGTCGCCGGTGGCGCCACCGCCGACGGCAGCCTGGTGCAGCTGTCGACCTGCACCGGCACCGGCGGGCAGAACTGGACCGCGGGAGCCAACGGCTCGCTGGTCAACGCCGGGTCCGGCAAGTGCCTGGACGCCAACGGCGGCAGCTCCGCGGACGGCACCCAGTTGATCATCTGGAGTTGCCACGGTGGCACCAACCAACGCTGGACCCTGCCTTGAGAGGAACCGCCATGCGCCTGAGAATCCGCAGCCTGCTCGGCGTCGCGGCGGCGACGTTGATGATCCTGGCGAGCACCGGCAGCACGCCGGCCCACGCCGCGGACGCGCCCTACGACGTCCTGGTGTTCTCCAGGACCGCCGCCTTCCGGCACGATGCCATCCCGGCCGGCATCCAGCTGATCCGGGAGCTGGGCGCGGCCAACAGCTTCACGGTGACCGCGACGGAGGACCCGGCCCAGTTCACCGCGACCGAACTGGCCCGGTTCGAGGCGGTGGTCTTCCTCAACACCACCGGTGACGTGCTCAACGCCGGCCAGCAGACCGCCTTCGAGAACTACATCCGTGGCGGCGGCGGGTACGTGGGCGTGCACGCCGCCGCGGACACCGAGTACGACTGGCCGTTCTACGGTGAGCTGGTCGGGGCGTACTTCGCCTCGCACCCGGCGATCCAGCCGGCCACCGTCCGGACGGAGAACCGGGCGCACGCGGCGACGGCGGGGCTGAGCCCGGCCCAGACCCGCACCGACGAGTGGTACAACTTCCGCACCAACCCCCGCTCGTCGGCGCGGGTGCTGTCGACCCTGGACGAGTCGACCTACTCCGGCGGCACGATGGGCGCCGACCACCCGCACACCTGGTGCAAGACCCTGCAGGGCGGCCGGTCCTTCTACACCGGAGCCGGCCACACCCAGAGCAGCTACACCGAGGCGGGCTTCCGGTCACTGCTGCTGGGCGGCATCCGGTACGCGGCCAACCGCACCAAGGCGGACTGCCGCCCGGAGACCGGCTACACCACCCTGTACAACGGCGCCACCACCGGCTGGTCGCAGGCCGGTCCGGGCAGCTTCAGCAACAGCAACGGGACGCTGACCTCCGCCGGCGGGCTGGGCATGCTCTGGTACAGCACCAAGGAGTTCGGCTCCTACTCGCTGAAGCTGGACTGGATGATGCCCGGTGACGACAACTCCGGGGTGCTGATCGGCTTCCCGGCGGGCAACGACCCGGACGCGGCCATGGCCAACGGCTACGAGGTGCAGATCGACGCCACCGACAGCGCGGACCGGACCACCGGATCGGTGTACGGCGTCAAGTCGGCCGACCTCGCCGCCCGCGACAGCGCGCTCAACCCACCCGGCGAGTGGAACACCTACGAACTGCTGGTGGAAGGCGAGCATCTGCAGGTCCTCCTGAACGGCGTCAAGATCAACGACTTCGTCAACACGGACCCGCTGCGGTCGCTGAGCTCCGGCCATGTCGGCATCCAGAACCACGGCACCGGTGACGACGTGTCGTTCCGCAACATCCGGATCAAGGAGCTCGGTGGCCCGACCACGCCCCGGGTCGGCCCGATCACCGGTGTCGCCGGCAAGTGCGCCGACGTCAGCGGTTCCGGTTCCGCCGACGGCACGAAGGTCCAGCTGTGGACCTGCCACGGCGGTGCCAACCAGCAGTGGACGGTCACCGGCACCACGTTGCGGGCCCTCGGCAAGTGCCTGACCGTGGCCGGTACCGCGAACGGCAGCCTGGTGCAGCTGTCGACCTGCACCGGCGCCGGCGGGCAGAACTGGACCGCGGGAGCCAACGGCTCGCTGGTCAACACGCAGTCGGGCAGATGCCTGGACGCCAACGGTGGCAGCTCGGCCGACGGCACCCAGCTGATCGTCTGGACGTGCCACGGCGGCACCAACCAACGCTGGACCCTCCCGTGAAGACGCTTGGAGAAGCAGCATGTCGGAAGTGACACGAAGGAAACTTCTCGCCGCCGGGGCGGCCGGCGCCGGCGCCGCGCTGCTGCCGCCGGGGTGGACGGCCGTCGCCCGG
>NZ_JBEZGQ010000624.1:0-5110 GCF_040650095.1 Actinoplanes sp. NPDC048791
GGGCCAACCACGAGCTGCTGCGCAAGCTGCTGGACGCGTACGCCGCGGAACCGGGCGCGGCCGAGATCGACGTGGTGCTGTGCGGCATGGGCGACCAGGCCCGGATGTTGCGCGACGGCCGGGCCGACGTGGCGTTCATGCAGCGGCCGTTCGACTCCCTGGCCGGCTTCGACACCGAGGACGTGCTGACCGAGCAGCAGGTCGCCGTCGTGCCCGCCGCCCATCCGCTCGCGGCGCGGCCGTCACTGGTCATGGCCGACCTCAGCGACGTTCCCGGGCTACCGGTCGCGCGCTGGCCCCGCCAGGACGGCACCTATGAGGACGGCCCGGGCCCCGAGATCCACGACCTGTCGCAGCTGGCCCAGCTGATCGCCCTGGGTCACACCATGGCCGTCATCTGCGCGTCCGCCCGGACGTGGCTGTGGGGTGCGCACGCCGCCGTCCCGCTGACCGACTCGTCCCCCGTCACCACGGTGCTGGCCTGGCCGGCGCACAGCCGCTCCCGGGCCGTGGCCGGGCTCGTCCGCACAGCGACCCGGCTGTGACGGCAGCCGTCACCCGCTGAGGCGGGGATGGGCGGCGAAGAAGTCCCAGAGGATGTCCGTGGCCACGATCGGTGCGTCGGGCCGGGCCAGTTGCCCCTGCTTCGCTCCGGGCCAGGAATGTCCCATGTCCGTGACGACGTACACGTCGACGTCACTGCCGTCGGCGCACCGGGCGCCGGACCGTTGCACAGTCTTCTTGCCGCTCGGCGGCGTCCTGACCGGCTCGCACCTCAGCCGCTCGCGCCACTTCTTCAGCCCGGCCTGGAAGATGTCGTAGTACTGGTCCTTGGCGCCGATGACCGTGACGACCGAGACCGGCTTGGTCGGCGCGTAGGAGGCCGCCTCCACCCGGGGACCGCCGAAGCCGCCGCTCACCGCGCCGATCGCGGCGAACACCCCGCTCGACTCGACCGCGAGCCGGAAGCTCATGTCGGCGCCGTTGGAGATGCCGGTGGCGTACACCCGGCCGGGGTCCACCCGCCAGTCGGTGATCAGTCGTTGGGTCAGTTCTCGCAGGAAGGCCACGTCGTCCTCGGCGCCGCAGCAGACCAGCGCGTTGAAGCCGCCGCCGACCCCGTCCGGGTACGCGACCAGGAAACCGTGCTCGTCGGCCTTGGCGTCCATCGCGATCATGTCCCGCAGCGCCGTGCCGGAGCCCGGATAGAAGTGCAGGGCGACGACCAGCGGCACCGGCTTGTCGGCCCGGTAACCCGGCGGGGCGTGCAGCAGATAGCTGCGTTCCTGGCCGCCGACGTCGAGCGTGAGCTTGTGGTCGCCCGCCGACGGCCGCGGCGCCGGGCTTTCTTTGTCTCATCCGGCCAGCAGCAGGCCGCACACCACACCGATCAGAACCGTACGCCGCACCGATTGCCCCCGTCCTCGCCGACCGCCACGCCAGCAGGGTCGCCTCACGCGTTCCGGCCGGTCAACGGTTTCGGCCGGTGCCGAAAGGCTGGCAAGCTGTCCGGATGTTGCGCCTGTGGCTGAGGCCCGCGGACCTCACGCAGATCCGGTTCGCCGACCGGCTGCATCCGGCCGGCACCGTGCTGCTGGCCAGCCAGGCCCTGCGGCAGCAACCCGTGGCTGCCTCCCTGCCGGCACTCGCGCGCCGGGTCGCCACGGCGGCGCCGGTGCTGCGGCCGCTGCACCATCTGCTGCCGTCCCAGGGATTCGTGCCGGATTTCATGACCCCGTGGGAGGGGCTGGGATCCATCGAGGAGGGGCTGGACGCGATCCGCTCGACGCCGGTGAAACGGGTCCGGGCCGAGGTGTCGGCGGCGTACGCCGACGTCACGGTCAGCGCCGCCCGCCGCCGGTTCGCCGCCGCCGACCCCCAGGTGCTGGACACGCTGGTCACCGCCATGCGGTCGTACTTCCATCAGGTGCTGGCCCCGGACTGGCCGGCAATGCAGCGCACCCACCGCCGGTTCGTCGGTGAGGCCGCGAGTCGCTACGCGCTGGCCGGGGCCGACGGCGTCCTCACCGGCCTGCACCGGGCGATCCGGTGGCGGGCGCCGGTGCTGGAGGTCGACACCTGGCAGGACGGTGAGATGCGGCTCGGCGGGCACGGGCTGCTGCTGGTGCCGTCACCGTTCGCCGGCCCGCGCCCGCGGGTGCTGGTCGCACCGGACCGGCCCGCCCTGATCGTTTATCCCGTCGAGCCGCCGGCCGGGCTGGACAGCCGGCCGGCCGGCTCCGCCGCACTGGCCGGACTGTTCGGCCGGACCCGCAGCGTGGTGCTGATCCAGGCCGCCCGGCCCGGCCGGCACACCACGTCGACGATTGCGCGGCAGGCCGGGATAAGCGTGTCGTCGTCCTCGGAGCACCTGTCCGCACTGCGGGCCGCCGGGCTGATCGCCAGCCGTCGCGAGGGCGGTGCGATCGTGCACCGGGCCACCGCCCTGGGCCGCGACCTGGTGAGCCAGCACGACGAATGACGTCAGGGCCGGAGGTTCTCCAGGTCCTCCAGCAGGCTCGGGTGGGTCGGCTTCCAGCCCAGCGCCTCCCGGGTGTGGGCGCTGGACGAGGGCTGATCGGTGGCGAAGATCGCGCCGAGCGGCCCGTAGGTCTCCGCCGGCACGGCCTGGACCGGCAGGCCCAGCCGCCGGCCGATGACACCGGCGATGTCCCGCACCGCGTCGCCCTCGTCGGCCACGGCGTGCCAGGCGGTCCCGGCCGGCGCCTCCTCCAGAGCCAGGCGGAAGAGAACGGCGGCGTCGAGCGCGTGCACGGCCGGCCAGCGCTGCGTGCCGTCCCCCGGATAGCCGGAGACGCCGGTCTGGCGGGCAATGCCGGTCAGCAGACCGGCGAACCCGCCCTCGCCCTCGTTGTGGACCGTGCGCGGCAGGCGGATCGCCGTGCTGCGGACCCCGCGCGAGGCCAGGTCGAGGACCGCCAGGACACCGCGGCTGCGCCCGCCGACCAGCCCCTCGGTGGAGAGCGGATCGGTCTCGGTGGAGGCCCGGCCCTCGGCGTACGGGGTGCCCGAGACGGTGACGAACGGACGGTCGCTGCCGGCGAGCTCCTCGCCCAGGGCCGCGACGGCGGCGTTCTCCTCGGCGACCGCCCGCGCGACGGCCTCGGCGGTGCTGAAGTCGTGGCTGAACGCCAGGTGGATCACCCCGTCGGCCTGCGCGGCGCCGGCCCGCAGGACGTCAAGGTCGGCCAGCCCGCCACGGATCGGCTCGGCCCCGGCCGACTCGGCCGCCGCCGCTGACGCGTCCGAACGGGCGAGCGCCAGCACGGTGTGGCCGTGGGTGAGCAGTTCGGAGACGACGGCCGACCCGATGAGGCCGGTGCCGCCGGTGATGAAGACGCGCATGGAACTCTCCCTGAGTGATGGGACTCTTATCCCATGACCCTACCAGAGTGATGGGACACAAGTCCCATCGCTTATGATGGGCCCATGGCCCGATGGGAACCAGGCGCGCGCGAACGACTCGTCATGGCCGCCGTCGACCTGTTCACCGAGCAGGGCTACGACGCCACGACGGTCGCCCAGATCGCCGAGCGGGCCGGGGTCACCAAGAGCACCTTCTTCCGGCACTTCCCGGACAAGCGCGAGCTGCTGGTGGCCGGGCAGGAAACGCTGAGCCGGCTCCTGGCCGAGGGCATCGCCGACGCACCGCCCGGCGCGAGCCCGCTGGACGCCATCGCCGCCGGCCTCGAGCGCGCCTCGAGCGCCCTGGGCCCGGCCAACCGCGAGCTCGGCCCCCGCCTGAAAGCAGCCGTCGCCGCCAGCACCGAGCTCCAGGAGCGGGACGCCCTCAAGAGCGTCAGCCTGGCGGCCGCCATGACGACGGCGCTCATCGCCCGCGGAGTCCCCGACCCGACCGCGGCGCTTGCGGGTGAGCTGGGCGTGCTGGCCTTCAAACGGGGATACGCCGAATGGTCCGAGGGCGACCAGGACGATCTCGCGCCGTACACGTTGGCGGCCCTGAAGGAGCTGCGGGCCGCGAGCGCGGCGCTGAGCTGATGGAGCTCTCCTCGTCCTTCGGCTCGGCGGCCCCCGAGTACGCCGAGCACCGGCCGGACTACGCGCAGGAAGCGGTCCGCTGGGCGCTCGACCCCGCGCCGGGGCGGCGGGTGCTCGATCTGGGGGCCGGGACCGGCAAGCTCACTGGCACGCTGGCGGCGGTGGGCGCCGAGGTCACCGCGGTGGAGCCGGACCCGGCGATGCTGGCTGAGTTGCGCCGCGCCCGGCCTGAGGTGCGCGCCCTGTCCGGCAGCGCCGAGAGGATCCCGCTGCCGGACGCGTCCGTCGATGCTGTGCTGGCCGGCAATGCCATGCACTGGTTCGACATGGCCGTCGCGGGACCGGAGATCGCGCGGGTCCTCGCCCCGGGCGGCGTCCTCGCCGGGCTGTGGAACGTGCTGGACGACAGTGTCGACTGGGTCGCCGGGCTGGCCCGGGTCAGCGGGAGTGCGGTCATCGGCCCGCGGGACACTCCTGCCGCCTGGCGTGCCGAGACGGCCGGGGCACACCTGCCGAGGGCTGGCGGGGCCGCCGCCCGGTTCGGGTCGCCGGAGCAGGAGGGTTTCCCGCATGCGCAGCGGCGCACCGCCGACTCTCTGGTGGCGACGCTGGCCACGCGGGCCGGGCTGCTCACCATGCCGGAGCGGGAGCGGGCGGCCACGCTCGGCCGGATCCGCGCCTTCCTCGCCGGCCGTCCGGAGACTGCCGAGGGCGAGTTCATGCTGCCGATGCTGACCTGCGTGCTGCGCGTCCAGCGGCTCTGACCCGCGCCGCGGCGGGGCATCGCCGGCCTGGCCCGGCCCCCATACTGGACCGGTGACCGACATCGTCACCTTCGGCCCCGGCGAGCCACCCCGGCGACCGTCCCGGCGGCTGCTCGTGGCCGGTGTCGTCGCGCTGGCGGCCCTCGCAGCCGGGACGGCAGCGATCGTCCTCGACCACCGTCGCGCACCGGATCCACCCGCGGCCGCAGACCCGGTGCCGCCGACCGCCGGCCCGTCCTGCCCGCCACCGACCCCCGCCGTGACCGTCGTCCCGGTCGCAATGATCGTCGGCTGCGCCCGCGGCGGCATGAGCCTGGACCGCCGAG
>NZ_JBEZGQ010000625.1:0-5108 GCF_040650095.1 Actinoplanes sp. NPDC048791
GGGCACCGCGGTCAAGGTCACCACGGTCTTTCCCGGCTACATCGTCTCGGAGGCCAACCCGGCGGCGAAGCCCAAGCCGATGATGGTCTCGACCGAGCAGGGCGTACGGGCCATGGTGCGGGCCATCGAACGCGAGCGCCCGCAGGCCAAGGTGCCGGCCTGGCCGTGGGTGCCGGTCGGCTTCGTGATGCGCCACGCGCCGCTGCGGGCGGTCGCCCGGTTCAGCTGAGCCCAAGTCGCGGTCCAGAATCCACCGCGGGTTCACGCGCCGCATCGTGACCGGCCACGCACTGACCGCAGGCTCCAGGAACCCCATCGAGGAGGTTCCATGGATCGGCGAACGATGCTGCGAGCGACAGCGGTGAGCGCGGGAGCGATGGCGCTGCCCTTCACCGCGTGGTCCGCGGCGTACGGCGCACCGGCACAGAACGCCACCGGGCCCTACGGCCCGCTGCAGAGCGCCGACGCCCGGGGCATCCAGCTGCCGGCCGGGTTCACCAGTACGGTCGTGGCCCGGTCCCGGCAGGTCGTCAGCGGCACGTCCTACGTCTGGCACGACGCCCCGGACGGAGGGGCGGTCATCCCCAACGGCACCGGTTGGGTCTACGTCTCGAATTCCGAGGTCAGCTCCGCCTCCGGCGGCGGCGCCTCGCGGATCCTGTTCAACTCCGCCGGGGCGATCGTCGGCGCGTCGCGGATCCTGTCCGGCACCAACCAGAACTGCGCGGGTGGCAAGACGCCCTGGAACACCTGGCTGTCCTGTGAGGAGGTCAGCCTGGGCCGGGTCTTCGAGACGTACCCCCTGGGCGGCACGGCCGCCGTCCGCCCGGCCATGGGCCGGTTCAAGCACGAGGCCGCGGCCGCCGATCCGGTACGGCGGGTCGTCTACCTCACCGAGGACGAGACCGACGGCAGGTTCTACCGCTTCGTCCCCGCGACCTGGGGCGACCTGTCCACCGGCACCTTGCAGGTGTTCCGGGCCGGCAGCGCCACCTCCGGCACCTTCACCTGGGCGACCGTGCCTGACCCGGACGGCTCCCCCACCGCCACCCGTAACCAGGTGTCCGGGGCCAAGTCCTTCAACGGCGGCGAGGGCTGTCACTACGCCGACGACACCGTCTGGTTCACCACCAAGGGCGACAACCGGGTCTGGCAGGTCAACCTGGCGGCCGGCACGTACGAGCTCGCGTACGACGACAACCTGGTCAGCCCCGGCACCGCCCCGCTGTCCGGGGTGGACAACATCACCGGCACCACCGCCGGTGACCTGTACGTCGCCGAGGACGGCGGCAGCATGGACATCTGCCTGATCACGCCGGACGACAAGGTCTCGCCGTTCCTGCGGGTCACCGGCCAGAGCGGCTCCGAGATCACCGGCCCGGCCTTCACCCCGGCCGGCGACCGCCTGTACTTCTCCTCGCAGCGCGGCACCAGCGGATCGTCCTCGGGCGGCATCACCTACTGCGTCACCGGGCCCTTCCGCCGCTGACCGCGGCCGGCCCGCGTCGTGCGTCCGGTCAGGCCGCCGGGCGCACGGCACCGGCCGGTTCGCTCTCGTCGAGGAACTCGTCGATCATCGGGGCCAGCCACTCGGCGCGCTGCGGGACGCCGGTGTGGGTGGTGCCCGGCAGGATCGCCAGGCGGCAGGCCGGCAGGCCGGTCAGGTCACCGGCGACGCCGCCGCCGAGCAGCCGGAACATCTCCACCGCGTGCTCCGGGCGCACGATGTCCGCGTCACCCACCACCAGCAGGGCCGGCGCGGCCAGCGCCCGGATCTGCGCGGCGGTCCACCGCGGCAGGTCCGCGTCCAGCACCTTCATCTTGGTGACCAGCGCCGCGAAGCCCGCCGGGTCCGGGGCGGTCCGCAGATACTCATCGTGCAGCTCCGAGCCGTGCAGGTGCTCGGGGCGCAGGTCCTGGATGCCGTCCAGCAGGCCCGGGTGCAGGCCCGCTTCGTCGAAGCTCACCGAGGCCAGCACCAGCCGGCCCACCCGGTCGGCATGGTCGGTGCCCAGGCGCAGCGCGACCGCCGCCCCCATGCTCCAGCCGAACACGTCGGCGGTGGTGATGCCCAGCCGGTCGAGCAGCTCGACCACGTCGGCGGCGAAGCCCTCCACCGTGAACGGCCGGTCGATGTCCGGGGTACGGCCGTGCGCCTGCAACTCGACGGCGATGACCCGGCGCGTACGGGCCAGCAGCGGCAGGATCGCGCCGAACGAGGTGCCGATGCCGGAGAGCGCGCCGTGGATCAGCAGCACCGGGCGGCCAGCCGCGACGCCGTGTTCCTCGTGATAGATGTCCATGTCCTCACGATGGCGGCCGGCCCTTACGGTTCACTTGCGGTCCGCTGCCCGCTTGTAGGGTGTGCGCCATGCGATTCGGCGTGCTCGGACCGCTGGCGGTCACCACCGACGCCGGCGAGCCGGTTGTCGTGCCCGGCGCCAAGGTGCGGGTGCTGCTGGCCGACCTGCTGGCCAACCGCAACCAGGTGGTGTCGGCGGACCGGCTGATCGACGACCTGTGGGCCGACGACGTGCCCGCCAACCCGCTCGGCGCGCTGCAGGTGCGCGTGTCGCAGCTGCGCAAGGCGCTCAACGACGCCGAGCCCGGCGCCCGCGACCTGGTCGAGTCCCGCTCCCCCGGCTACGTGCTGCGGACCGCGGAGGTGGACGCGGACCACTTCACCCAGCTGGCCGGCGCGAGCGACGTGGAGACGCTGACCTCCGCCCTGAAGCTGTGGCGCGGGGACGCGTACGCCGACATGGCCGACGAGGAGTTCGTCCGGGCCGAGGCCACCCGGCTGACCGAGCAGCGCCTCACCGTGCGCGAGCGGCTCGCCGACGCACGGCTGGCCCGCGGCGAGCACGATCTGGTCACCGCCGAGCTGGCCGAGCTGGTCGCCCGGTATCCGCTGCGCGAGAGCCTGCGGGCCCTGCACCTGCGCGCCCTGTACGCGGCCGGCCGCCAGACCGAGGCCCTGGACAGCTACGCCGACCTGCGCGAACGTCTCGCCGACGAGCTGGGGCTGGACCCCGGCCCGGAGGTGGCCGCCCTGCACCGCAAGATCCTGGAGCAGGACTCCGCGCTGAGCCCGCCGCCGAAGGCCGCCATCATCCGCAACAGCCTGCCGGCCCGGCTGGACGAGCTGGTCGGCCGGGCCGAGGCGCTGGCCGAGCTGCGCACGCTCGTCCCGGGGCAGCGGCTGGTCACGCTGATCGGGCCGGGCGGCGTCGGCAAGACCCGGCTGGCCACCGAGGTGGCCCGGGAGCAGTCGTTCCCCGACGGCGTGCACCTGGTCGAGCTGGCGCCGCTGCCGGCCCGTGACCCGGGCATCGCCGAGCGGGTGCTGGCCACGCTGGGGGTGCACGAGGCGGCCGGCGCGAGTGTCACCCCCGACGACCGGCTGACCGTTGCGCTGCGAGGCCGGCAGCTGCTGATCGTGCTGGACAACTGCGAGCACGTGATCGAGCCGGCCGCCGCGCTGGTCGCCCGGGTGTTGCGGGAGGCGCCCGGGGTCACGGTGCTGGCCACCAGCCGCGAACCCCTGGCGGTCGACGGCGAGACCCTGGTGCCGCTCGGCCCGCTCGCCCTGCCCGCGGTGGACGACGGTGTCGAGGCGGCGCGGCAGGCGGCGGCGGTGCGCCTGTTCACCGAGCGGGCCACGGCCGTACGCCCCGGCTTCGGCGTCGACGAGTCCACCCTGGCCGAGGTCGTGCAGGTGGTCCGCGGCCTGGACGGCATGCCGCTGGCCCTGGAACTGGCGGCGGCGCGGCTGCGGACACTGTCGCTGACGCAGCTGGCCGCCGGGCTCACCGATCGCTTCCGGCTGCTGTCCACCGGCAACCGCGCCGCGCTCCCCCGGCACCGCACGCTGCGCGCGGTCATCGCCTGGAGCTGGGAGCTGCTCAGCGAATCCGAACGCACGGTCGCCGAGCGTGTCTCGATCCTGCCCGGCGGTGTCACGCCGGCGTCGGGCGCCGCGGTCTGCGCGGACACCGCGGTGCCCGCCGACGAGCTCCCCGAGCTGCTGGCCAGCCTGGTCGACCGGTCACTGCTGCAACTCGCGCCCGAACCCGGCCGCTACCGCATGCTGGAGACGCTGCGCGAGTACGGCATCGACCGCCTGGCCACGGCGGACGCGCTCGGCACCGCCCGCGACCTGGCCGCCGACCACTTCACCGCGCTGCTGGCCCGGTCCGATCCGAAGCTCCGCGGACCAGGCCAGGCGGCCGCCCTGCGGCTCATCAGCGCCGAGTACGACAACACCCTGGCCGCCCTGCGCCGGCGCTGCGACACCGGCGACAGCCATGGCGCGGTGACTCTGGCTCTGCACCTGACCTGGTACTGGCACATGCTGGGCCGGCGTCCCGACGCCGCGTACTGGCTGGGTGAAGCCCTGGCGGTGCCCGGTGGCAGCTCCACGCCGGAACGCGACTGTGCCCGGGCGATCCAGCTGTTCAACCGGCTCGACACCGGGCCGGGGACGACAGCCGGGGAGACCGCCGCCCAGCTGCGCGGGACGGCCGGCCGGCTGCTCGCGTACCCGGAACTGCCCCGAGCGGCCGGGGCGCTCGCCGCCCTCGCCCTCGCCTTCCTGCGGGAGGAGCAGGCCGCGCTGACGCTCATCGAGCGGATGGCGGCCGGCGCCGACGGGTGGCTGGCCGGGCTGGCCCGGATGTTCCGGGCCGAGTTCGCCGAGAACGCGGGCCGGCTCGACGAGGTGCGCACCGACATCAGCGCGGCCCTGGCCGGCTTCCGGCAGGCCGGCGACCGCTGGGGCCAGGCGACCGTGCTGCCGGTGCGCGCCCAGCTGCGCCAGTACGACGACGACCTCGACGGCGCCCTGGCCGACCTGCGCGAGGCCCGGTCGCTGGCCGGCGAGTTCGGCTCGCTCAGCCTGGGCGACGAGGTGTTCCTCGACCTGCGCTGGATCGACCTGCACCTGCGCCGCGGCGACACCGGCCCGGCGCTCGCGACGATCGGTTCGGCCCGGGAGCGGGCTGTCCGCGCCCAGGCATCGGAGCTGCTGTTCCTGGTCGACGCGTGGGAGGCCGACTTCCGGCTGCGGCTGGGCGACCCGGACCGGGCGTCGAGCAGCTCCCGCGCCC
>NZ_JBEZGQ010000626.1:0-5106 GCF_040650095.1 Actinoplanes sp. NPDC048791
CGAACGCGCCCGCGCCGCGCCGGACCTGCGCGAGGCGCCGCGCGGTCACCAGCACCACGACCAACGCGGGTCCGGCGGGCAGCACAGCAGCCGCCGGAGCCGCGGAGTCCCCGGACAGCACGCCGGTGACCAGCGGTACGGCGATGAACACCGCGACCCCGCCACCGACCAGCATGGACAGTGTGCGAGCGCGCCGGCGCAGCTCGCGAGCCGTGCGAGCGCCCGGCAGGGCGTCCGCGAGCAGTCCGGCGGTGAGCCAGACCCCGGCGAGTACGCCGATCAGGATGAGGTCCGTCGTGGTGTTCACATCGACAGCCTTCACCCGTCGCGCAAGCGGCAAAACCGGGATATGCCCGGACGGTCAACCCGTAGGGGTGTGATCGTGACTTTCCGTGAGCGCCGTTTTACGAAGCGAACTCATCCCAATGGGCGAAGGGGACAATGCCCCCTGTTGCGGCCGTGATCGGTGTCCTAGTGTCGGGTGCCAGACGGCGCCGATGCATCGGTGCCGGCCACGGGTTCGACCTGGGGAGGTCGGCCGGGGTTTCCGGCGGCGACGCCGTGAGACCCCGGCACCGCCCGGCCGACCGCTTCGGAGCCCGACAGCTCAGACCGCGGACAGCTCAGACCGCGAAGGTCTGGACCGGTTCGGTGGCCGGTGCGGGCGGCGTCGCCTTCCACAGGCCGAGCTTCTGCACGGCCAGCCGGGACAGGTAGGCCGGGTTCAGCAGGATGTAACGCTTCCACAGCCGCTTGGGCTCCAGCCCGAGACGCCACAGCCACTCGAGGGCGTACTTCTGCATCCACGCGGGCGGGTTCTTCAACAGCCCGGCGTGGTAGTCGAAGGCCGCCCCGACGGCGAGCAGCGGCATGTCGAGCAGCGGGCGCATCGCGTACGTGAAGATCTCCTGGCGTGGGCAGCCGAGCCCGACCAGCACGATCCGCGCGCCCGACGCCTTGATCCGGTCCGCGATCTCCACGTCCTCGCCGGGCTGGGCGGCGCGGAACTTCGACGCCTCGACGCCGGCGATCTTCAGTGCGGGGAACATCCGCTCCAGCGCCGGCACGAGCTTGCTGAGGGTCGGTTCCGTGGAGCCGTACAGGTAGACCGGCAGGCCCTCGGCCGCGGCCTGGCGCAGCACGCGCAGGGTGAGCTCGGGGCCGTAGACCCGGTCGGTCAGGCCGGCGTGGTGCAGCAGGTTGAGCGCGCCGCGGACCGGCTGCCCGTCCGGCGTGACCAGGTCGAACGAGTTGAGCCGGGCGTTGTGCGCCTTGTCCTGCACGCCGGTCATCACCCCGTGCACGGCGAGCGCGGTGACGGCGTAGTGGCGGCGTTCGCGGGCGGCGTCGAGGATCTGGGCGACTGCGGCGTCGTAGTCCACCGCGTCGACCAGCACGCCGAGGACGTTCTTCTTGCCCTGGGCGATCACGGCTGGGGCACCCACTTGTCGACGTTGGCCTCGTAGATCTCCTGGAGGATCATCGGGACGTCGTAGACCTGCTTCCACTGCGGGTAGTCCGCCTGGAAGGCCGCCATCGAGCCGATCCACCACTGGTGGTCGCCGATCCGGTTGTCGTCGACGTACTCGGTGACCATCTCGGTGCCGCTGATCTTCTCGGCCATGGCGAAGGCCTCGAGGTTGGAGCAGTTCGAGTGCCGGCCGCCGCCGAGGTTGTAGACCGCCGCCGAGCGCGGGTTGCGGAAGAAGGCCTCGAAGGCGCTGAGCACGTCGTGGCTGTGGATGGCGTCGCGGACCTGCTTGCCCTTGTAGCCGAAGATCCGGTAGAGCCGCCGTTCCATGTTGGCCCGCATCACGTAGCCGAGGAAGCCGTGCAGCTCGGTCGCCGAGTGGGCCGGCCCGGTGAGGGTGCCGCCGCGGAAGATCGCCGTTTTCATGCCGAAGTAGCGGCCGTACTCCTGGGCCATCACGTCGGCGGCGACCTTCGACGCGCCGAAGACCGAGTGCAGGCACTGGTCGATCGACATGTCCTCGGTGATGCCGTCGGCGTACGGGTGCGCCGGGTCGATCTCCCAGCGGGTCTCCTGCTCGATCAGCGGGAGCCGGTTCGGGGTGTCGCCGTACACCTTGTTGGTGGAGCAGTGGATGAAGGCGGCGTCGATGCAGTGCTCGCGGGTGTTCTGCAGCAGGTTGAGGGTGCCGCCGGCGTTCACGTCGAAGTCGGTGAACGGGTCCCGCACGGCCCAGTCGTGCGACGGCTGCGCCGCGGTGTGGATGACGACCGCGATGTCCTTGCCGTACCGCTGGAAGATTCGCGACAGTGCGTCGCGGTCCCGGATGTCGACCCCGTGGTGCGAGTACGCCGTCCCGAGGTCCGCGGTGAGCTGCTGCACGTTCCAGGCCGTCGACGCCTCCGCGCCGAAGAACTCCTGCCGCATGTCGTTGTCGATCCCGACGACATCAAGGCCGAGCCCGGCAAAGTGCCGAACCGCCTCAGAGCCGATGAGACCACCTGATCCGGTTACCAGGGCGACGGCCACGAGCAAACTCTCCCAGAGGTCTCGGGGGCAAAACCAGTCGAGAGCATAACGCCACCCCCCTCACGCTCCGCTGTCACCCAAAGGAGCAAGGCACAAACCCAGGAGACAGAAGGAAGGAGGAGAGGAGGAAGGAAGGAAGCCCAGACGCCCCGATGCCGAGCGAAGCGAAGGCGAGCCCCCACCGAGCGCGACAAGATCACTCACCGTGCCCACCGCAACGCGGGGCTTCCGGGGGCTCGGCCCCCGGAGCAGATATGCCGATCGCCCCCGGTCCGCGCGTTCCGCGGACAGAGGGCGACCAGGTGATCGGGTGGGGATGGGGGGAGTTGAACCCCCACGTCCTTTCGGACACACGGACCTGAACCGTGCGCGTCTGCCATTCCGCCACATCCCCGTGGCATTCAGTTAGCCGGAACAGACTACGCTGTCCCTCGTTACACCGCGAGCAGATACTGCCCTTGGCGCCAGGGAAGACTAGCACGGCGTCAGGGGCCGCAATACGAGGGTCAGGAGCGACCGGTTGCTCTTCGCAGAGATGCGGAAGCGGCGGCCGGATACCATCATGTCCTCGGAACCCGAGGAGGAGCCGGTGAGCGTGCTGCAGCGCTTTGAGAAGCGGTTGGAAGGCCTGGTCGAGGGTGCCTTCGCGAAGGTGTTCAAGGGTGTCGTGCACCCGGTGGAGATTCTTAATGCCATGCAGCGGGAGGCCGAGGCGCACAAGGCTATCCTCGCTGGTGGTCGCACCTTGGTGCCCAACCGCTACGTGATCGATCTCTCGCCGTACGACCACAGCAGGCTGGCACCGTATGCCGCCGCACTGGCCCAGGAGCTGGCCCAGTCGCAGGCGGAGTTCATCGGTGAGCAGGCCTGGACGGTCTACGGCGACGTCATCGTCGAGATCGAGCGCGGGGACGGGCTCGATACCGGCATGTTCCGTGTCACAGCGGAGGTGTACACCGGCGGCGAGGTCGCGCCTGTGCAACAGCCCGCCTACGACGCTGCGCCGGCGTATTCGCCGTACGACCAGCAGCAGGGCGGGTATCCGCCGCACGGGGGGCACAACGGCCGCAACGTCGGCCTGGTCTCCGGTGACGGCCGCACTTATCCGTTGCAGATGGGCTCGACGGTCATCGGCCGTGGGGACCAGGCGAATCTGCGTCTGCCGGATGTCGGGATCTCCCGGCGCCACGCCCGGCTGGACTACGACGGCAGCCAGGTCGTGCTGACCGACCTGGGCTCGACGAACGGCACGATGGTCAACGGCCAGCGCGTGTCGGCCGTGGCGCTCAACCCGGGCGACATGATCCAGTTGGGGACGACCACCCTCACGTTCCGAGTGGACGGCTAGGCACCTTGCCAGAATTTGTCCTCACCGTCGCCCGCTTCGGCTTCCTGATACTGCTGTGGATCTTCGTGTTCACGGTGGTGGGAGTCATCCGTAAGGATCTCTTCGCCGGGGTCCGGTCCAAGAGTCTCGTCGCCTCGCCCCGAGGGGTGGGTGGCGTGGTGCCGCAGGGCCGGCCGGCGAAGGCGAAGCGGGGCAAGGCTGCCCGGCAGCTCGTGGTGACAGCCGGTCAGCTGGCCGGCACCAGGATCACTCTGGGTGAGGCTCAGATCACTATCGGACGTGCGGAGGACTCGACGCTGGTCATCACGGACGACTTCGCGTCGGCCCGGCACGCCCGGCTCGTGCCGCGGGACGGTCAGTGGTTCGTCGAGGACCTCGGCTCGACGAACGGCACCTATCTCGATCGCGGTAAGGTCTCCGGACCTACTCCCGTCCCCCTTGGCGTGCCGATCCGGATCGGCCGCACTTCACTCGAGTTACGGCCATGACCCTGACCCTGCGCTACGCCGCCCAGAGCGACCGCGGTCTGATCCGAGACGGAAATCAAGACTCCGTCTACGCCGGACCGCGGCTCCTTGCCGTCGCCGACGGCATGGGCGGCATGGCCGCCGGTGACGTCGCCAGCAACATCGTCATCGCGGCCATGGCTCCGCTCGACGAGGACGTCCCCGGCGATGCGCTGGTCGACGCCCTCCGGCATGCCGTGGGCACGGCCAACCAGACCCTGCGCGACACCGTCGACGCCAATCCGCATCTGGAGGGGATGGGCACCACGCTGACCGCGGTGCTCTTCTCCGGCAGCAAGATCGGCATGGTGCACATCGGCGACTCGCGCGCCTACATGCTGCGCCAGGGTGAGTTCGCCCAGATCACCAAGGACGACACCTACGTCCAGATGCTGGTGGACGAGGGCCGGATCAGCCCCGAGGAGGCGAGCAGCCACCCGCAGCGGTCGCTGCTCACCCGGGCGCTCGACGGCCGGGACATCGATCCGGAGTATTCGGTCCGCCAGGTCCTCAAGGGCGACCGCTATCTCATCTGCAGCGACGGGCTCTCCGGCGTGGTCAGTGCCGAGACCATCGGCGAGAGCATGCGTGACATCCAGGATCCGCAGGCGTGCGTCGAGCGGCTCGTGCAGCTCGCGTTGCGTGGCGGCGGCCCGGACAACATCACCGTGGTGGTCGCCGACGCGACCGACGCGGACATCGTCGAGCAGGCCCCGATCGTCGGCGGCGCGGCCGCCCGCGACCGCGGCAAC
>NZ_JBEZGQ010000627.1:0-5095 GCF_040650095.1 Actinoplanes sp. NPDC048791
CGGCGGCCACCTGGCCGCCGTTGCGGCGCAGCGCGCGATGCCGCATCGCGGTGTCGACGCGCTCGCGCGCGGCGGTGAACGCGGGCTCGACGTCGGCCAGTGCCAGCAGCGGGGCCAGTGGATCAGCAGTCACGGGCCAACCGTAGCCGGAAAAAGCCCGGAAACCTGGGGTGCGCGAAGTGGCTCGTAAGTGGCAAGATTCGCGCAGTACCGATCATCTCGTGCCCGATCGGCGCGCGCGGATTGCCATTCGGCGCGGCCACAGGGCACTACAGCTTGCAACTCTCGCCGGGCCACCCCGGCAGAACTAGTGTTCAGACGAAGCGACCGGTCATGGCAGAGGAGCCGCCCTCATGAGCGAGACACTGGAGAACCTGTACTCGGAGACGCGGACGTTCCCGCCGCCGGCCGAGCTTGCCGCCGCCGCCAACGTCAAGGCCGCGGCATACCAGGAGGCCGACGACAACCGGGAAGCGTTCTGGGAGCGGCAGGCCCGGCGGCTGCACTGGGCCAAGCCCTGGGACCAGGTGCTGGACTGGTCGAACGCGCCGTTCGCCAAGTGGTTCGTCGGCGGTGAGCTCAACATCGCCTACAACTGCGTGGACCGCCACGTCGAGGCCGGCCACGGCGACAAGGTGGCCATCCACTGGGAGGGCGAGCCCGGCGACACCCGCACCATCACCTACGCGGACCTGCTCCGCAGCGTCAGCCAGGCGGCGAACACGCTGACCGAGCTCGGCGTGACGGCCGGCGACCGGGTGGCGATCTACCTGCCGATGATCCCGGAGGCCGCGGTCGCGATGCTGGCCTGCGCCCGGATCGGCGCGCTGCACAGCGTGGTCTTCGGCGGCTTCTCCGTCGACGCGCTCGCCACCCGCATCCAGGACGCCGACTGCAAGCTGGTCATCACGGCCGACGGCGGCTACCGGCGGGGCAAGCCCTCGGCGCTCAAGCCGACGGTGGACGAGGCCGTCGCGCAGTGCCCGAGCATCGAGCACGTGCTGGTCGTGCGCCGCACCGGCGAGGACGTCACCTGGGGTGACAAGGACCTGTGGTGGCACAAGACCGTCGAGCAGGCCAGTGACCAGCACGAGGCGCAGCCGTTCGACGCCGAGCACCCGCTCTTCATCCTCTACACCTCGGGTACGACCGGCAAGCCCAAGGGCATCCTGCACACCACCGGCGGTTACCTGACCCAGGTCTCGTACACCCACCACGCGGTCTTCGACGTCAAGCCGGAGACCGACGTCTACTGGTGCACGGCCGACATCGGCTGGGTGACCGGCCACTCGTACATCGTCTACGGTCCACTGTCGAACGGCGCCACCCAGGTCATGTACGAGGGCACCCCGGACACCCCGCACCGCGGCCGGTTCTGGGAGATCGTCGACAAGTACAAGGTGAGCCTGCTCTACACCGCACCCACCCTCATCCGCACCATGATGAAGTGGGGCGACGACATCCCGGCCAAGTACGACCTGTCGTCGCTGCGCATCCTGGGCAGCGTCGGCGAGCCGATCAACCCCGAGGCCTGGATGTGGTACAGGGAGCACGTCGGCCACGACAACGCCCCCATTGTGGACACCTGGTGGCAGACCGAGACGGGCGCGATGATGATCTCGCCGCTGCCCGGCGTGACCGCCTCCAAGCCCGGCTCGGCGATGACCCCGCTGCCGGGCATCTCCGCCGACGTGGTCAACGACGAGGCCGAGTCGGTGCCCAACGGCGGTGGCGGCTTCCTGGTGCTGCGTGAGCCGTGGCCGTCGATGCTGCGCGGCATCTGGGGTGACGAGCAGCGTTTCAAGGACACGTACTGGTCGCGCTTCGGCAAGGGCGCGGGCGTCGGCGACGAGTGGATCTACTTCGCCGGTGACGGGGCCAAGAAGGACGACGACGGCGCGCTCTGGCTGCTCGGCCGGGTCGACGACGTCATGCTGATCTCCGGGCACAACATCTCGACCACCGAGGTGGAGTCGGCCCTGGTGTCGCACCCTTCGGTGGCCGAGGCCGCGGTGGTCGGCGCGACCGACCCGACCACCGGCCAGGCTATTGTGGCTTTCACCATTCCACGCGGCAATGTGGACACTTCGGGCGATGCCGGCGAGAAGCTCATCCAGGATCTGCGCAACCACGTCGCCAAGAAGCTCGGCCCGATCGCCAAGCCGCGCCAGATCATGCTGGTGGCCGAGTTGCCCAAGACGCGGTCCGGCAAAATCATGCGGCGCCTGCTCAAGGACGTCGCGGAGAACCGTTCGCTGGGTGACGTCACGACGTTGCAGGACTCCGCGGTGATGGATCTGATCTCCTCCGGCATGCAGGCCGGAAAGTCCGAAGACTGAGACAGTTATCGATAAACGGCGGCAGCCCTGCGATCGTGCAGGTCTGCCGCCGTTTCATGTGCACAGTCCACTTTCGGGTATATGCCGGTACTTGCATGATGGAAAAACCATAATGCGTAACCATCGCTCATCAATATCTCCGGGCTCTTCCAAGACATAGGTGCGTTTGCATACGTTCACGTGAGCCTCGAATCCGAGGCCGGTTTACCGCCGTCCGCTGCAACCCCAGCGCTCGGTCACGTCAACGGAGGTACACGTAGTGCGCAAGGTGGTCGTGGGACTACTCGGCGCCGCGATGGTCACCAGCGTCGGGGTCATGCTCCCCGCCGGTGCCAACGCCGCCCCGCCAGTGGATCCAGCGCCGGTCGCTAAGGCCGATGCCAACTCAGCACCTGTCGACGATCTGCCCAACCCCCTCGAGGACAAGCGCCGCGCGCTGCGCGAGCAGGCAGTCGCCGACGTGGTCAGCGGCAAGGCCAAGGCCGTGACCAAGAACGGCAGCTCGGTCGTCAAGGTCGGTCGGACGCAGGGCTCCGGCACCAGCAACCGGGCCGTCGCCAAGACCGGTCAGGACCAGTACGTCGAGATCAGCCGCGAGCGGACCGACCGGATCTTCGTGATCCTGACCGAGTTCGGCAACGAGCGCAGCCCCAGCTACCCGGACAAGGACATGGCGCCCACCGTGCCCGGCCCGGCGCGCTTCGACGGACCGCTGCACAACGAGATTCCCCAGCCGAACCGCGCCGTGGACAACTCGACGGTGTGGCAGGCGGACTACTCGGCCGACTTCTACCGCAACCTGTACTTCGGTGAGGGCGCCGGCACGGAGTCGGTCAAGACCTACTTCGAGAGCCAGTCCTCCGGCCGGTACAGCGTCGACGGCGAGGTCACCGACTGGGTGAAGGTCCCGTTCAACGAGGCCCGGTACGGCCGCTCGAACGACAACCCGACCGACGCCAACGGCGACGACCCGGCTGTCTGCGCGAGCAACGTCTGCAACAACACCTGGGCCCTGGTCCGCGACGCCGCCAACAAGTGGGTCGCCGACCAGCAGGCCGCCGGCCGCAGCGACGCCGCGATCGCCGCCGACATGAAGTCGTTCGACCAGTACGACCGCTACGACTTCGACGGTGACGGCAACTTCAACGAGTCGGACGGCTACATCGACCACTTCCAGATCGTCCACTCCGGCGGCGACCAGGCCGACGGTGACCCGAACCAGGGTGAGGACGCCATCTGGAGCCACCGCTGGTACGCGTTCGGCACCGACCAGGGCCGCACCGGTCCGGCCGGCAACCTGCTCGGCGGCACCCAGATCGGCAACACGGGCATCTGGATCGGCGACTACACGATCCAGCCGGAGAACGGCGGCCTGTCCGTCTTCGTGCACGAGTACACCCACGACCTGGGTCTGCCGGACGACTACGACACCTCCGGTGGCGGCGACAACAACAACGAGCACTGGACCCTGATGGCCCAGAGCCGGCTCAGCGCCAAGGAGGACGAGGGCATCGGTACCCGCCCGGGCGACCTCGGTGCCTGGAACAAGCTGCAGCTCGGCTGGCTCGACTACGAGACGATCGTGGCCGGCCAGTCCAGGACCCTGAACATGGGTCCTGAGGAGTACAACTCCGAGAAGGCGCAGGCTGCCGTGGTGGTGCTCCCGGACAAGGAGGTCTCCACCGATCTCGGTGCGCCGTTCGCGGGTGCCGGTCAGTTCTTCTCCGGCAACGCCGACGACCTGAACACTTCGATGAGCAAGACCATCGACCTCACCGGCAAGACCACGGCGGGGGTCACGCTCAAGGGCCGCTACGACATCGAGGTGGACTACGACTACCTCTACTTCGAGGCCTCGACGGACAACGGCACCACCTGGACCCGGCTCAACGGCACGGTCAACGGTGCCGCCTTCCCGACGGACGCCAGCGGGACCCCGTCGCTGACCGGCAGCACCGCCGGCGCGTGGGTCGACATCGCGGTGCCGCTGAACGCGTACGCGGGCAAGAAGGTCGACTTCCGCCTGCACTACCTGACGGACGGCGGTGTCTCCGAGGGCGGCTTCTTCGGCGACGACGTCACCATCACCGCGGACGGCGCGACCGTGCTGGCCGACGGCGCCGAGGGGGCCACCACCTGGACCCTGAACGGCTTCTCGATCGTCGGCGCCGCCTCGGTCGAGGAGTTCGACAACTTCTACATCGCCGGCCACCGCAGCTACGTGTCGTACGACAAGTACCTGAAGACCGGCCCGTACTTCTTCGGCTACCTCCCGGCCCTGCCGGACAAGGTCGACCACTACTCGTACCAGGAGGGGCTGCTCATCTCCTACTGGGACACCTCGCAGGTCGACAACAACACCAACGTCCACCCGGGCACCGGCCGCAACCTGTACGTCGACAGCCGCCCGGCGCCGTTCTACAACCTCGAGGGGCTGCCCTGGCGGGCCCGCATCCAGGTCTACGACGCGCCGTTCAGCCTGAAGAAGGCGGACTCGTTCACGCTGCACATCAACGGCAAGCCCAGCTACATCCGGGGCCAGGCCGCGCAGCCGCTGTTCGACGACACCAAGAAGTACTTCTACGACGAGCTGCCGAACCACGGCGTCAAGCTCCCCGCCGTCGGCGTCAAGATCAAGGTCGTCGACGTCAACGGTACGTCCATGAAGGTCAAGTTCAGCTGATCACCAGCAGCACGAGCGGCGGGCCGGGGGGGGCCGACCCCGGGGGGCGGCCCGTTGCGGGGGGCCGCGCGGG
>NZ_JBEZGQ010000628.1:0-5078 GCF_040650095.1 Actinoplanes sp. NPDC048791
GCGGCGACGTGCGCCTCGTGCCGCAGGCTGCCGACGGCACGGTGGGCGCGCTCGGCGTCGTGCCGGGCGGCCTGTTCCGCGGCGACGGCACGCTCGTATCTTTCCCGCAGCCAGGCCCTCGAGGCGCGGGCGATCACGACGTCCTGCTCGGCCGGATGGAGCCGGGCGTCCCACCCGTGCGCGTCGGCGGGCAGCTCACCCCGGTCGGAGGCTGCGGCCACCGTACGAAGCAGGTAACGCTCGCGGGCCGCGTACTCCTCGCAGGTCCGCGCCGTGGGCGGCGTGCCCCAGGCCGCCGCGGTCAAAGCCTGGCGCAGCCGGTCGTCGGCGTCCAGCCACGCCTGCCACGCCGCGTTCATCTCGTCCTCGCTCTGTTCCCAGAGCTGCTGCCACCGCTGCGCGGTCGTGGCAGCGTGGTCGGCGGCCGCGCGGATCTCCTCGGCGCAGCGGGTCGCCCGGGCGGCCTCGGCCTGCCCTACCTCGTTGTGACGGCGCAGCGCCGCCACCCATTCCCGGGCTGCGCGCCGGGGGTGACGCGTGGCGTCGGGGCTGCCCAGCAGCAGGAGCGCCGGGAAGGTCAGGAGCATCAGCGTCGCCCAGATCGCCGCCGGGGCGGGCTCGGCCAGCAGCATTTCCGCGATCAGATTCATGGGGGAAGTCCGTCCGTCGAGGTGTCCGCTCGTGTCGATGACAGGCTGTGACCACCGCGCGGCGTGATCGCCGGCCAGGTGATCAGGCGGAAGCGAAGGGCGGGGCGCGAGAACCGCGGGCGCTCGCGGTGGACTGATCCGCGAGGACGGTGACGTGGTCGGCCGGCGGGTCGTCGGTCGTTGCGGCCTCGGTCGCCGGGTCTTCCGCCGTGGCCGTGGCCGTGGCCGGGGCGGTGGCGGAGACGGCAGCCTGTGGACGTGAAGTGGATCGCTGGGGGGCTGTGGCCAGCAGGAGTGTCAGCAGGACCAGGACAGGCAGCGACCGCAGCAGCAGTCCGCGCCGGTCGCTCGTCGCCATGCCTCCACTGTAGCGAGCGCGGCAGACCACCGCCGACAGCGCGACGGACCACGGCCATCGACACCTGGGCCCTGCTGACGCCAAGCACGACGACTCGGCAGGCGGTCTTCATATAACCGAAACCTTGACATCACAATTGTGACCGTTAACATCGACCGGTACATCTACATGGCTCGATGTCCCTTCCCCTGATCGCACTGTTGAGGCGCGACGCGACGGGCCACCGCCATCCCCGAGGAGATGCATGTCCAGGACACGCAGGAAAACCGTGCGCCGCGGCGTGCTCGCCGCCGCCGCGCCCGCCACCCTGGTCGCCGCCGCGACGGTCGCCGTCAACGCCCAGGCCGCCACGGCACCGGCGCCCCCGGCCGCCGCCGCGACGCCCACCGTGCCCCCGGCCGCCTATCCCGGTCCCGGCCTGGTCACGGGCGACATCGGCGTGCACGACCCGACGATGGTGAAGACCCCGGGTGGCACCTACATCGTGGCCCACACGGGTGACAACATCGCGCTGAAGACCTCCTCGGACCGGACGGCCTTCCGCAACGCGGGCACGGTCTTCCCCGGTGGGGCGCCGTGGACCACGCCCTACACCGCCGGCAGCCGCAACCTCTGGGCGCCCGACATCTCGTTCCACAACGGGCAGTACTGGCTGTACTACTCGGCCTCGTCGTTCGGGTCCAACCACTCGGCGATCTTCCTGGCCACCAGCCCGACCGGGGCCTCCGGGACGTGGACCGACCGGGGCCTGGTCGTCGAGTCACGGACCTCGGACAACTACAACGCGATCGACCCCAACCTGATCGTGGACGACTCGGGGGCCTGGTGGCTGAGCTTCGGCTCGTTCTGGTCCGGCATCAAGCTGGTGGCCCTGAACCCGTCGACCGGCAAGCGCGCCGACACCACCCTGCGCAGCATCGCCGGCCGGGGTGGGGGCGCGATCGAGGCGCCGTTCGTTTTCAAGCACGGCGCCTACTACTACCAGTGGGCCTCCTTCGACCGGTGCTGCCAGGGTGCGGCCAGCACGTACCGGATCATGGTCGGCCGCTCGGGCCGCCCGACCGGGCCGTTCCTCGACCGCAACGGGGTTGATCTGAACTCCGGTGGCGGCACCCAGGTTCTCGCCGGGCACGGCAGCATCCACGGCCCGGGCCACCAGGCCGTCCTGGCCGACACCGATTCCGAGCTGCTGATCTACCACTACTACACCGACAGCGGTGCCGCGAACCTCGGCATCAACCTCATCGGGTACGACGCGGCCGGCTGGCCGTTCGTCCACTGATCGCGAAGGAGACCCGACGATGCGAAGGATCCTGCTCACCGGTGTGGTGACGATGCTCGCGGCGGTGGGCACGGCGATCGCCGTCCCGGCCGCCGAAGCCGCCACGGTGCAACCGAACGTGCCGTACGTGCTGGTCAACCGGAACAGCGGCAAGGCCCTCGACGTCTACAACCTGGCCACCACCGACGGTGCCGCGATCAACCAGTACGCCCGCAACGACGGCGCCTGGCAGCAGTGGCGCTTCCTGGACTCGGGCGGCGGCTGGTACCGGGTGCAGTCGGTGCACAGCGGCAAGGTCCTCGACCTGCCCAGCAGCACCGACGGCATCCAGCTCGTGCAGAACGCCGACCGTAACGACGCCCGCCAGCAGTTCCGCCTGGCCGACTCGGCCGGCGGATACGCCCGGCTGATCAACCGCTCCAGCGGCAAGGCCGTCGAGGTCTGGCAGTGGAGCACCGCCGACGGCGCGATGGTCTCGCAGTACCAGGATCTGGACGGCGCCAACCAGCAGTGGCAGCTGATCTCGCTGGCCGCCACGGCCGGCTCCTTCACCAACCCGATCAAACGCAACGGGCCGGACCCGTGGCTGCAGTACCACAACGGCTTCTACTACCTGGCCACGACGACGTGGAACTCGACTGTCACGATGCGCCGGTCGAGCACCCTGGCCGGGCTGGCGACCGCCGCCGACACCACGGTCTTCAACCTGGCCGGCCGGGCCAACGGCTGCTGCAACATGTGGGCGCCCGAGTTCCATCTGCTCAACGGCCCGAACGGCAACCGCTGGTACCTGTACTACGTGGCCGGTCAGAACGTCTCGGACTACAACCCGACGCAGCGGCTGCACGTGCTGGAGTCGGCCGGGACGGATCCGATGGGCCCGTACACGTTCAAGGCCGATCTGGGCACCGACTGGCAGCTGGACGCGAGCGTGCTGAAGGTGGGCAGCGGCCTGTACCTGATGGGTACCTACGGCGGTGACGGGGCCGGGCAGAGCAACTTCATCCAGCGGCTCAGCAACCCGTGGACCCTGACCGGTTCCCGGGTACGGCTGAGCTCGCCGACGCTGAGCTGGGAGCGGCAGACCGGCGCGGTCAACGAGGGGCCGGAGCCGCTGTACCACAACGGCAAGGTGATGGTCGTCTACTCGGCCTCGGCCTGCTGGGGACCGGACTACAAGCTGGGCCTGCTCACGCTGACCGGCACCGACCCGATGAACCCGGCGCACTGGACCAAGAAGTCGACCCCGGTCTTCCAGCGCAGCGACGCCAACAGCGTCTACGCCCCCGGCCACAACGGCTTCTTCAAGTCACCGGACGGCACCGAGGACTGGATCGTCTACCACGCCAACGACTCCGCCTCCGGTGGCTGCGACATGAACCGTTCCACCCGCGCGCAGAAGTTCACCTGGAACGCTGATGGCACACCGAATTTCGGTACGCCGGTCCGCCTGGGCACCACCTTGCCGGCCCCCTCGGGCGAGTAACGGCTCAGAGCGACTCGCCGGGTGCGAGGTAGCGGTAGCCGTTGTCGGTGGCTTCGGTCAGCCAGCCGTTGATGCTGGCCAGCCCGCGATCGTTGACCTGGCCGTCATGGATGGCGAAGGCGCGTCGCGGGTTGACCGCTCTGACGAAGTCGATGGCCTCTCCCATCTTCAGCCAGGAGCCCTGGGCGGGGACGAGGAGCGTGTCGACCGGTTGCCGCGGAACGTGGAGGGAGTCGCCCGGGTGGTAGACGGCTCCCTCCACGACGTAGCCGAGATTCGGGCAGTCCGGCTGCCCGTCGTGGATCGGGGCGTGCCGGCCGCCGACGGCCGCCACCGAAAAGCCCTCAGCCGTGAAGGTGTCGCCCGGGGAGACGGGGATGACATCGATCCGGGCGATGTCCGCTCCGGCCGGGGCGTGAACGGGCCCGCCGAGGCCCGCCAGGCGCAGCACGTCGATGTGGTCGGTGTGCTCGTGGGTGACCAGGACGGCGTCCGCGCCGATGAGCGCGGCGGGCTCACTCCAGGTGCCGGGATCGATGACCAGCACGCGGCCGTCCTCTTCCAGCCGCACGCACGCGTGGGTGAACTTGGTGATCCGCACGGTTACCGGCCTGCTCGCACAGCGCTGACCGCCAAGGTCGTGTATCGCATCGTGAAGCCTCCGCCGAGCTCGTCGATCGCGGCACCGACCGCGTCCAGGATGCCGGCCATCTTGTCGGGTGGCAGCCGGGTGAGGCCACCGGTGGTCGGCAGCAGCGCCAGCCATTCGTCGCGTGTGTAAGCCTGCTCCCAGTCGAAGCGCCACTGCTCGGGCTCGGCGAACCGCCCCGCCTCGCGGATCGTGTCGGCGATCTTCGCGTACCCCGCCTGATACATCTCGAGCGCCGGCCCGGCCGGCATCTTGCCGAAGGGCAGGTCCGGCGCCGCCCTGTGCAAGGCCGCGGCGAACGGCTCGGCCACCTCGGCGGGCGGCTCGAAGACGTGACTGAAGATCGCCAGCCGGCCCCGCGGGCGCAGCACCTCGGCCGCCTTGCGCGAGCCGGCGACCGGGTCGATCCAGTGCCACGACTGGGCCGCGGTCACCGCGTCGAACATCCGGCCGGCCGGCTCCCAACCCTCGAACGTCGCCACCTCGACCGGCAGGCCGCGGGCCCGGGCGAAGTCGGCCATCCGGCTGTCGGGCTCGACCCCGAGCACCTCGCAGCCGGCCGCCTGGAACTGGCGGGCCGCGATGCCGGTGCCGCACCCCACATCGAGCAGGTCAGGCCCGGGTCGGCGGGACCGACGGCCTGGTCGGCACTG
>NZ_JBEZGQ010000629.1:0-5077 GCF_040650095.1 Actinoplanes sp. NPDC048791
GTCGCGGACGAGCAGGCGCCGCAGGTGGTGGCGCTCGGGGTGGTCGACGGGGCGCCGGCCCGGCGGGGTACGCACGGCGTGCCCGAGCTGGCCGTCAGCTACACCCGGCGGTCCTTCGACGAGCCGGTGCCGGCCGGTGAGCTCAAGCTCGCCGAGCCGGTCGCCGAGATCGACGAGGAGCAGTACGAACGGTTCGCCGTCCGGTTGAACTCCGGCCCGGACCGGCAGACCTGGCTGGTCAGCCTGGACCTGCCGATCGAGGCCGCCACCCCGGCCGAGGCGGTGCGGCAGTTCTGGTCGTACGTGCTGGAGCTGGGCCCGGCCGAGCTGCCGACGTTCGTCTCGCCGTCCGGCGACGAGCTCGCCATGCAGGCGTTCGTGCTGGGTGAGCAGGCCAACCAGGACCCGGAAGAGGACGAGGACGACGACTGATCGGCGCCCGACGCAACGGGCCCGGAGCGGCATGCTCCGGGCCCGTTCGCGTGTCTGTCCTTCGGATCAGCCGCCGAGGCTCGAGGCCGCCGAGGCGATCGTCGCGGCGAAGTAGCTCACCTGGGTGTAGACGCCGGGCTTGTTGCGCCGGGCGCAGCCGTCACCCCAGCTGACGATGCCGACCTGGATCCAGGCGTTGGCCGAGTCGCGGCGGAACATCGGGCCGCCCGAGTCGCCCTGGCACGTGTCCACGCCACCGGCGGCGTAGCCCGCGCAGATCTCGTTGCTGGCGATGATCTGGCCGTTGTACATCGTGCTGGAGTTGCAGGTGGTGTCGCTGACGAACGGCACGGTCGCCTTGCGCATGTAACGCTGCTGGCCGCCGCCCTCGGTCGCGGCACCCCAGCCGGCGATCGTGAACGTGCCCGAGTCGTACGCGGTGGTCTTGGCGATCGGCAGGGTCGCGAAGCCGGTCACCGGGCTGGCCAGGCGGATCAGCGCCCAGTCCTTGCCGTTGCCGTTGTAGCCGGGGGCCCGGTACACGTAGTTCGACTTGCGGGTGACCTTGCTGGTCGACTGGAGGTCGACGACGCCGATCGTCGCGGTGATCGACGTGTTCGTGCCGGTGCCGCTCACGCAGTGGGCGGCCGTCAGCACCAGGGTCGGGCTGTAGAGCGCGCCGCCGCAGCCCATCGACAGCCGGACCATGAACGGGAACTCACCCTGCGTGGCCGTGGTGCCGCCGACGACCATGTCCGGGCCGTCGGGGGCGGCCGCCGCGGGCGACGACTGCATCAGGCTGCCCATCGCGGCCACCGTGAGAGCGGCTGCCGCCCCGCTCAGGATCCTGCGCCACCTTGCCATCCAGACCTCCCCAGCCCGAGATGCGCCCTGCGGCTGCACCTCATCTCGATGGGGGAAGTCAAACATTTACCTGCATTGATGCGGGTATCCCGAAATACTCATACCGTCGGCGCTACCTCGCAGGAAGAATCACCGGCCCTCGAAGACCGGCTTCTCCTTCGCCACGAACGACGTCACCGCCGCCTGGTGGTCGGCCGTACGCCCGCAGATCGCCTGCGCCTGGGCCTCGGCGGCCAGCGCGTCGGAGAGCGAGCCGGCCGTACCGATGGAGAGCTCGCGCTTGATGGCCGCGTACGCCACCGTGGGGCCGGCGGCGAGCCGGGCGGCCAGCTCCTGCGCGGCCGGCAGCACCTGCTCGTCGTCGTCGACCAGCTGGGTGAGCAGGCCGTAGTCGAAGCTCTCCTGGGCGCGCACCGGCTGGGCCAGCAGCAGCAGCTCCAGCGCCCGGGCCCGGCCCACGATGTGCGGCAGCGACCAGCTCACCCCGGTGTCGCCGGCCAGGCCGACGTTGGCGAAGGCCATCAGGAAGGTGGTGCGCGGGCCGCCGATGCGGAAGTCGGCCAGCAGCGCCAGCGACGCGCCGGCCCCGGCCGCCGTGCCCCGGACCGCCGCGACCACCGGCTTGGGCAGGCTGGCCAGCCGCTGCGCGATCGGGTTGTAGTGCTGCCGCACGGTGTCCAGCTCGGTGGCGCCCTTGTCCAGGTCGCGGGCGTGCTCACGGAGGTCCTGGCCCACACAGAAGGCCTTGCCCGCCCCGGCCAGCACGACCGCCCGGATGGACCGGTCGGTCTCGATCGACGCCAGCGTGTCCCGCAGGGCCTCCTTGAGGTCCACGTCGAGGGCGTTCATGGCGTCGGGCCGGTTCAGGGTGAGGGTGACGACAGCATCGGTGCGGTCGACAAGCAAGGAGTCCGTCATGAGTCTGAGAATCCCACACGTCCGCCGCGTGACACCGACGCCAGGCACCTCTCCACGTAGCGGTCGGCGGCCGGTCGCAACCGGGCGGCGTGCCGGTCGAAGAACGTGGCCGCGCTGGCGCCGGGCCAGCGGGCGGGCAGCAGGGCGGGAGGCAGCTGCGGGTCGCGGAACAGGAACGAGCGCCAGGCGTGCACCAGCTGGAAGCGGGCCGCGTACGCCTCCTCGTCGGAACTGCGGGCGTTGACCGCCGTGACGATCGGGCGCTGGGTGGCGATGAAGTCCTCGTAGGCCCGGCCGATCTCGGTGAGGTCCCAGGCGCGTCCGACCACCTCGGCCGCTCCCGTCGAGCCGGCCGCGTGGCTGGCGCTGAACCGCTCGTAGCCGACCCCGGCGTCGGCCAGGACGGTGTCGACCTCGTCGGTGGCGCGCGGGGCGACCCAGGCCAACTCGCCCAACATGCCGTACCCCAGAAAAGTCAGTCGTTTCGCTTCCCGGCGCGGGACCGGGGCGTGGGTGAGGACAAGATCGAAGCGTCCGTCCCAGCCGTTGCGCCCGGTCCGGTAGATCCGGGCCGCCGCCTCGTCGAGCCGGCGCGCGGCTTTCGGGGTGAGCAGATAGCCCGGGCCGGAGACCAGTCGCATAGGGTGCAACCAGCCCTGACGCACCATCCGGGAGACCGCGGTGCGGACCGCGGGCGGGGCGATGCCGACCGGTGCGAGCAGTTTGACGAGGGCGGCGACCGGCGCGCGGCCGCCTCTCGGGCGCAGATAGTCGCCGTAGAGGTCGAAGAGTGCCGACCGCGCCTGCATGACCGCACATTGTGACAGCCCGAAAGGCGATATGCTAGACGCTGTCACATCAGCCCGGGCTGGGTTTGGGTTCGCCGGTGTTCATCAGGGAAAATGTTTGATCGGCACGGTGGGCCACGTCGCGTGACGTCGGGCGAGGCTCGCAGCGCTGCGGTCTCGGGTCGGTCCAGCGGGGGCGACTCCGCCGGTCGGATACGAGGTACGGCGCACCGTGGGGCTGAGCACGGTGCGTTGACGAAGTGGCTGTGGGGTAACCCACCGCGACCCTGATGTAGGTCTGAGGGGAGACAAGATGGCGGCGATGAAGCCGCGGACGGGCGATGGTCCGCTGGAGGTCACCAAGGAAGGGCGCGGGATCGTCATGCGCGTCCCGCTGGAGGGTGGTGGCCGTCTCGTCGTTGAGATGACTCCGGACGAGGCCAACGCGCTTGGTGACGCGTTGAAGGCGATCGCCGGCTGACGTTTCACGTGGCCCGCCGGTACGGTACCTGCCGTACCGGCGGGCTTTCCACGTCTTGCGGAAAGGTCATCCTCCAGTGTTCGCGATCAGGCTGACGCCCGGGTCCGCCGACGATTCCACCCGCGTGCTCGCGGTCGGTGCCGACGGACTGCCGACGGCTGCCGACGCTGCCGGTGCAGACTTGGAAGCCGAGGTCGTCGCCCTGCTGAGCAGCGCGGATGATCCCGGACGACCCGGCGCGGTGCAGATTCTGCCGCGCCCGACGCGGCGACCCGCGAGAGTTCTGCTGGCCGGGGTCGGCGCGAGCGACGAGGCCGGCTGGCGTGCCGCCGGCGCCGCGATCGCCCGAGCCGTACGCCCCGAGGAGCAGGTGCAGATCGAGCTGGGCCCCGGCGTCCCCGCCGAGGCGCTGCGCGGGCTGGCCGAGGGCCTCTGGTTCGGCTCCTACCGCTTCCGGGACGCCCCCACCGGGCCCCGGAGCACCGAGATCACCATCCGGGTCGACGACCCGGGCCGCTACACCCAGAGCCTCGAGACGGCCCGCGTGACCGCCGCCGCGACCTGGCTCGCCCGCGACCTGGCCAACATGCCGGCCTCGGTGAAGAACCCGGCCTGGTTCGCCGCGCAGATCGTCGCCGAGGCGGCGACACGCCCGGGCCTGACGGTGACCGTCCGCGAGCCGGAGCAACTCGCCGCGGAGGGCTTCGGCGGCATCCTGGCCGTCGGCGCCGGCTCCGCGAGCCCGCCCCGGCTGCTGGAGATGAGCTGGCAGCCGGCCGCCGCGTCCCGCCATGTGGTCCTCGTGGGCAAGGGAATCACGTTCGACACCGGCGGCATCTCGATCAAGAGCCGCGACGCCATGAAACTGATGAAAAAGGACATGAGCGGGGCCGCGGCCGTCGTCGCGGCCACCCTGGGTGCCGCCGACCTGCACCTTCCCGTACGCGTGACCACGCTCGCGCCGCTGGCGGAAAACGCGATCAGCGGGTCGGCCTACCGGCCGGGCGACGTCATCACCCAGTACGACGGCACGACCTCCGAGAGCACCAACTCCGACGCCGAGGGCCGGCTGGTCCTGGCCGATGCCCTGGCGTACGCCGTGGCCGAGCTGAACCCGGACGTGGTGGTCGACCTGGCCACCCTGACCGGCGCGAACGCGGTCGCCCTGGGCAAGCGCACGGCCGCCCTGTACAGCCACAACGACGAGCTGGCCGCGGCGCTGGCAGCCGCCGGAGCCGCCGCGGGCGAGGCGATGTGGCGCCTGCCGCTGCCCGGCGACTACCTGGAATACCTGCACAGCGACATCGCCGACCGGCACAGCTCACCGGCGCGCGGCGCGGGCTCGGTGGTGGCGGCGCTGTTCCTGAGCGAGTTCCTGGGCGACCACCTGGACCGCTGGGCCCACATCGACATGTCGGCGCCCAGCTGGGCCGCCGAGGACGACGGCGACCTCACCAGCGGCGCCACCGGCTGGGGCGCCCGCACCTTGCTCCGTTATCTGGCCTCGCCTCCGGCTCGGCGGGATTGCGCCCCTTGAGGTCGTTGTCCAGGCCACCGAAAATGACCAGGCGCTCTTTGCCGTGGTCATTTTCGG
>NZ_JBEZGQ010000630.1:0-5068 GCF_040650095.1 Actinoplanes sp. NPDC048791
GCCGCCGCCGGCCTGCCCGCCGCCGGTCCGAAGGCGATCGTGGTCGTGCGCGACCCGGCCGGCCGGCTGCGCGACCTGGACTGGGCTCCCGAACTGGACACCGAGGTCACCCCGGTGCCGCTGGACTCGCCGGACGGGCTCAACGTGCTGCGGCACTCGACGGCGCATGTGCTGGCCCAGGCCGTGCAGGACGTCTTCCCGGAGGCCAAGCTCGGCATCGGGCCGCCGATCGAGAACGGCTTCTACTACGACTTCGACGTGGCCAAGCCGTTCCAGCCGGATGACCTGGCCAGGCTCGAGAAGCGGATGCAGGAGATCGTCAAGTCCGGCCAGACGTTCCGGCGCCGCGAGTACGGCTCGCTCGACGAGGCCAAGGTGGAGCTGGCGGACGAGCCGTACAAGCTCGAGCTGGTCGACATCAAGGGTGAGGTGGACGCCGACGAGGTCATGGAGGTCGGCGCCGGCGAGCTCACCCACTACGACAACATCGACAAGGACGGCAAGCGCGTCTGGGGCGACCTGTGCCGCGGCCCGCACCTGCCGACCACCCGGCTGATCGGCGCGTTCAAGCTGATGCGCTCGGCCGCCGCGTACTGGCGCGGCAGTGAGAAGAACCCGCAGCTCCAGCGCATCTACGGCACCGCGTGGCCGACCCGCGACGAGCTCAAGGCGTACCAGAAGCTGCTGGAGGAGGCCGCCCGCCGCGACCACCGCAAGCTGGGCGCCGACCTGGACCTGTTCTCCTTCCCCGACGAGATCGGTTCCGGTCTCGCGGTGTTCCACCCCAAGGGCGGCATCATCCGCCGGGAGATGGAGAACTACTCGCGGCTCAAGCACGAGGAGGCCGGCTACGCCTTCGTGAACACCCCGCACATCACCAAGGGCAACCTGTTCGAGACCTCCGGCCACCTCGGCTGGTACGCCGACGGCATGTTCCCGCCCATGGAGATGGAGGGCGCGAACTACTACCTGAAGCCGATGAACTGCCCCTTCCACGACCTGATCTTCCGGAGCCGGGGCCGGTCCTACCGCGAGCTGCCGCTGCGCATGTTCGAGTTCGGCACCGTCTACCGCTACGAGAAGTCCGGCGTGGTGCACGGCCTCACCCGGGTGCGCGGCATGACCCAGGACGACGCCCACATCTTCTGCACCGAGGAGCAGATGGCGGGCGAGCTGAAGTCCCTGCTGCGCTTCGTCCTCGACCTGCTGAAGGACTACGGGCTGGACGACTTCTACCTGGAGCTGTCCACCCGCAACCCGGAGAAGTCGGTCGGCACCGACGAGAACTGGGAGCGGGCCACCGAGGCGCTGCGCCAGGCCGCCGTGGAGTCCGGCCTGGACCTGGTGCCGGACCCGGGCGGCGCGGCGTTCTACGGTCCGAAGATCAGCGTGCAGGTCAAGGACGCGATCGGCCGCACCTGGCAGATGTCGACCATCCAGGTGGACTTCAACCTGCCGGAGCTGTTCGAGCTGGAGTATTCGGCGGCCAGTGGCGGCCGGGAGCGGCCGGTCATGATCCACCGGGCGCTGTTCGGCTCGATCGAGCGCTTCTTCGGCGTGCTGACCGAGCACTACGCGGGCGCTTTCCCGGCCTGGCTGGCGCCGGTCCAGGTGGTCGGCATCCCGATCCGCGACGACCACGCCGACTACCTCGGTGAGTTCGTCGCCCGGCTCCGCAAGGAGGGCATCCGGGCCGAGGTCGACTACTCCGACGACCGGATGCAGAAGAAGATCCGCACCGCGCAGCAGCAGAAGATCCCGTTCATGGCGATCGCCGGCGACGACGACGTGAACGGTGGCACCGTGTCGTTCCGCTACCGCGACGGCTCCCAGCGCAACGGGGTGCCGCTCGACGAGGCGGTCGCGCACGTGGCCGAGATCGTGCGCAGCCGGGTCAACACCGGGCCGTCCGCGGCCTGAGACACCCCCGCGTCTCCTGGGTCCCGCGTCAGCTCAGCGGCGGGATCCAGGAGTCCGGGTCGGCGCAGTCGCCGATGGTGAGCTCCCCGATCAGCGCGTCCAGCTCGCGCCGGGGGAAGAGCGACTCCACCGTGACGACGCAGTGTTCGGCCTCCACGATCAGCCGGCCGCGGGGCTCGTACCAGGCCGGCAGCTTGCCGACCTGGGTCCGGCCGGTCAGCGCGGCGCGCTTGCGCTCCCAGTTTGCGTCCCGGGCGGCGGTCAGCACGGCGACCTCCAGGCCGCCCGGCAGTCCGTTGTAGACGGCCGCGCCCGAGGGCGCGCGGGAGCCGGTGCTGAAACCGACGGCCGTCTGTCCCCGGTCGATCCGGTGGTCCGGCGACCGGAGGTAGGTCAGCTCCAGGCCCTTGGGCATCCGGACGCCGAGGCGCAGCGGCAGCCGCAGATCGCGGGGCGAGCCGAGGGTGACCGCGGCGGCGAGCCGGAGCAGATCCGCCCGGGTGATCTTGTCCTTGGCCCGGGACGTGTCGGCGTAGACCACGATCCACGTGCCCGACGGGTCCCGCCGGCCCACCGCCGCCGTCTGCCACGGCTCGGTCTCCCCGACGGTGTGCCCGGCGAAGGAGAACGCCTTCAGATAGCGGAAGTCGTCGATCTGCTCGGCGCCGCGGAACTGGCTCTCGTCCAGCGTGCCCGGCGAGAAGGCGGTCACCTCACCGCCGTACGTGCCGTCGGGGCTGCTGCCCAGCCCGAGGTTCTGCACGGTGAGGGTCTGCCGGTCGCCGTCGGTGACGCTGGCGGTGACCACGTAGCCGGAGGTCTGGTCCACGTCGAGGGTGACCTGCCAGGGGCGGCGGCCGAGGGTGGCCGGCGCGGCACCCGGTGCGACCGGCTCGTCGTCGCCGGTGCCCAGGGCGACCACGGTCGTCACCGTCACGCCGACCACCAGCACCGCCACGATCAGGCTCACCAGGACACCACGACGGTGCCGGATATGCGTCCCACGCATGGTCGTCCACCTCACTCGATCGCCGACACTCTATGACGGATGTCGATGTCCGGCGCGCACCGGGCGGGCACCGGCCCCGCTGACTAGGGTGGGAGGGTGAGTGACGCAGGGGAGCGGGACGGTCTCGACCGGCTCTGGACGCCGCACCGGATGGCGTACATCTCGGGGGCGGACCGGCCCGAGGGCGGTTACGAGGCGCCCGCCGGCTGCCCGTTCTGCGTGGCGCCCGGGCTCGACGAGGGGGAGAGCCTCGTGGTGGCCCGCGGTGAGCAGGTCTTCGCGGTGCTCAACCTGTATCCGTACAACCCGGGGCACCTGCTGGTCTGCCCGTACCGGCACGTCGCCGACTACACCGAGCTGACCGACGCCGAGACCGTCGAGCTGGCCGCTTTCACCCAGCGGGCGATGCGGGTCATCCGGCGGGCGAGCAGTCCGCACGGCTTCAACCTGGGGATGAACCAGGGCGCGGTGGCCGGGGCCGGGATCGCGGCGCACCTGCACCAGCACGTGGTGCCGCGGTGGGGCGGCGACGGCAACTTCATGCCGGTGATCGGCCGCACCAAGGTGCTGCCGCAGATGCTCGGCGACACCCGCGCGCTACTGCTGAAAGCCTGGGGCGAGGCTTAGGGCCCGGATCCCGGCGGCGATCTGCTCCGCGGACGGCGCGCGGACCGGGTCGGTCAGCCACTGGGTCAGCACACCCGACATCAGGGCCATCGCGACCGCGCCGATCGTGCGTACCGTCTGCTCGTCGATCGTGTCCTCATCCTGGCCGGTGAGGATCGCGGCCAGGCCGCGCCGTCCCTGCTCGATGCCCTCGGCGAGCTGGGCCTTGAGCTCGGCGGAGTGCTCGCTCTGCAGCATCGCCTCGATGCTGGCGAGCCACAGCTCGCGGTGGCTGAGGATGCTGCCGATCACCCGCTGCCAGTAGCGCACCAGCGGGTCGGCCGACTCGTCGCCGGTGGCGGTGGCCAGTGCGAGCCCGACCGCGTCGCCCCAGTCCTCGATCGCGCTGAGCATGGCCGCCTGCATCAGGGCCTGGGTGGAGCCGTAGTGGTAGCCGATCGAGCCGAGGTTGGTCCCCGACGCCGCGACGATGTCACGGGCGGTGGTCCGCGCGTAGCCCTTGTCGAAGAGGCAGCGCTTGGCGCCGGCCAGTAGATCCGCACGGTGTCCCATGGCCGCCATCCTAAGTTCTATACAAACGTATAATACGTTTGTATAGTAGCTGCATGACCTCTCGCGACGTACTCATCTCCGGCGCCGGCCTCGCCGGTCCCGCCCTGGCCCACCAACTGCACCGGTACGGCTTCCGTCCCACGGTCGTCGAGCGGGCCCCGGTCCTGCGCGACGGCGGCTACAAGGTCGACATCCGTGGCGCCGCCACCGACGTCCTCAAGCGCATGGGCCTCTACCAGGCGGCCCGGTCGGCCGACACCGGCATGCGCTACGTGACCTACGTCCGGCGCGACGGCCGGCAGATCGCCAAGCTCGACGCCAACCTGCTGATGGGCCGCCGCGGCGACGACCTCGAGGTCATGCGCACCGACCTGACCCGGATCCTGTACGACGCCACCGCCGCCGACGTGGAGTACGTCTTCGGCGACGCGATCGCCACGATGACCGACGGCCCCGACGGCGTCGACGTCACCTTCACCAGCGGGGCCACCCGCCGGTTCGCCCTGGTCGTGGGCGCGGACGGGGTGCATTCGGCCACCCGGCGCCTGGCCCTGGGGGAGGTGCCGCTGCGCTACCTGGGCGCGCACATCGCGATCTTCGACGTGCCCAACGAGCTGGGCCTGGACCGCGAGGAGATCTTCTACACCGAGCCGGGCCGGATGGTCTTCGCCTACAGCACCGGCGGCACCGCACCGGCCAAGGTCGGCATGGTCTTCGGCGCGGACGAGCCGGTGCTGGGCCGGGAGGTGCTGGCGGACCGGTTCGCCGGCCTGGGCTGGCAGGTCCCGCGCTTCCTCGACCTGCTGCGCAGCGCCGACGACGTCTACTTCGACGCGCTCAACCAGGTCGAGTTGCCGCGCTGGTCCGCCGGCCGGGTCGTGCTGCTCGGCGACGCCGCGCACTGCCCGTCACCGGCGGCCGGCCAGGGCACCAGCATGGCCCTGGTCGGGGCCTTTCTGC
>NZ_JBEZGQ010000631.1:0-5056 GCF_040650095.1 Actinoplanes sp. NPDC048791
GATCGTCGAGCCGCTGCGTCAGTACGGCGCCTTCGCACCCGCGCTGGCGGCCGGTGAGCAGGACGGCGCCGCCGCGCAGCTGCTGCGTTACCTGGGGCGTGACCCCGAATGGTCCGCGGTGAGCTGACAGCGGCAACTTCCGGGCGATTTCGTTCAGCTCGCCCGCTCCGCGCCCGAATGTTGGCGGCGAGGAGGCAATCAGATGCGGCTGCGCAACTGGCTCGCCGTGGTCGTCAGCGTTCTGCTGCTGGTGGCTGTCGGCATTGTGGGCGTGATGGTGAACCGGTCGGCGCTGCGTGCTGCCGACACGGTGCACCGTTCCGACTCATTGGCGCTCGCGGTCAACAACGCGACCCTGGCCGGGCAGATGCAGCAGCTCTCCGCCAAGGAGCTCAAGGCCTTCGCCGACAGCTACCCCTTCCACCTCGGCGCCGGCTACGCCGGGGACCGGGACGCACTCGAGGCGTACGTCGCGAAGTCCACCTCCTTCCCGTACGGGGCGGCGATCACCGGGCTCGACGGCACCGTGCTGAACGCGTCCCGAGGGAACCCGCTGCCGCCGGGCTCCGACGCCGGGTATCAGCCGATGCGGGCGTTGCTGGCGGCGGGCAAGCTCGGCGTCTCCTCGCTCATGCAGGTCAAGGACGCGGGCGGGAACACCGTGGCGGTCGAGGCTTTCGCTGTGCCGATCAAGGCCGGGGGTGCCACCGCGGCGTTGCTGGTCGGCTATCACAAGTTCGCTGCTACGACTCTGCAGGCGTACACCGCGCGGTTGAAATCGGCGGCGCACCTGACCACGATCATGGACACCGCCGGGCAGGTCGGTTTCACCAGCCAGGCCGAGCGGATCGGCACCCGGATGGAGCCGGCCGTGGTCGCCGCCGCGGCCCGGCTGACCGAGGGGTCGAAGTTCGTCGAGTACCGCGCGGGCGGCACCGAGATGATCTCCATCGTCGTGAAGAACGATTCGCTGCCCGGCGGCTGGGCGTACGTGCGCACCCAGACCATGGCGTCCTTCGACGGCGCTGTGCACAGCCGCAGCCAGACCATCAATGTGACGCTGCTGGCGATGCTCCTGATCGGCGCCGTCGGCATCTCCGCCCTCGGCTATCGCACCCAGGTCCAGCGGCGCCGCGCCGACGAGCGGTTCCAGGCCCTGTTCCTGCACGCCCCGGACATGGTCGCCGTGCTCGACGCCGAGGGCCGGGTCGCGTACTCCAGTCCCAGCGCCGCGTCGGTGCTGCACTTCCCGGCGGGCTCGCTGCAGGGTTCCAGTGTCTTCGAGCTGGTCCACCCGGAGGACCGGCCGCGGATGCGGGAGGCCTTCGCCGCGCTGCTCAGCGGGCGGGACTCGGTGCTGCGGTTGCAGACCCGGATCCTCAACCGGGCCGGCAACGCCACCTGGTTCGAGTTCACCGCCTCCAACCAGATGCAGAACCCGGCGCTGACCGGCATCGTCATCAACGCCCGGGACATCTCCGAGAACCGGGCGTTCCAGGAGCGGCTGCACCACGAGGCCACCCACGACGCGCTCACCGGACTGCCGAACCGCCGGCGCATGCAGGACGCGCTGGGCACCTCGCTGCGGGACGACGCGGTGGCCGTGCTCTTCGTCGACCTCGACGGTTTCAAGCCGGTCAACGACGCCCACGGGCACGAGGCCGGCGACGAGCTGCTGCGTCAGGTCGCCGAGCGGCTCAGCGCCTGCGTCCGCGAGGGCGATGTGCTGGCCCGGGTCGGCGGTGACGAGTTCGTGGTGCTGATGCCGGGGGTCACCGCGCAGGCCGACGCCGACGCGATGAGCCAGCGGGTACGGCTCGCGGTGGAGCGCCCGTTCCAGGTGTTCGGCGCCGACATCACCATCGGGGCCAGCGTCGGCGTGCACCTGGCCACCCCGAGCGACGACCCGGACCAGGCCCTGCGCGCCGCCGACCACGCCATGTACGCGGTCAAGCACCTCGGCGGCGGCCGGCGCGCGAACGGCGTACCGGAACAACGGGAACCGGCCCGCGTGGGCCGGCACCGCGCCGACTAGGCCGGGACTAACCCCGGTCGAGCAGCTGCTGCAGTTCGACGGCCAGCGCGATGGACGCGTCGATCTCCACCTTGCGGATCGACACGCTTTCGACGTTGAAGCCGAACGGCATCCCCAGCCGACGGCAGAAGGTGATCAGGTCGCGGGCGTTGCGCACGCACTGGTCGAACGACTCGGCCAGCGGATCCGGCGAGTGCCGCAGGGTGTTCTCCAGCCACGGCGGCACGTTCACACCCAGCCACTTGAGGAACGACAGGGTCTTCAGCGATCCGCACACCGACATCGTCAGGATGACCGGTCGCGGCGCGATGCCCCGGTCGCGGCACGCGTAGTAGTAGTCCGAGAGCATGCTCTTGGTGGCGTCGACGTCGTAGACCACCTGGGAGATGAAGTACGCGCAGCCACGCTCCTGTTTGGACACCATCCGCAGGTGCTCGTCGCGGCCCCGGATGTACCGCTCGGTGATCGCGACCCCGCCGACCAGCAGGTCCGGGCGTACCTCCCGGCGCAGCTCGTGGGCCGTGCGCAGGTCGGTGCGCACCGGCTTGTCGCTCGACGACGGGCCGACGAAGACGGTCATCACCTGGTCGGTGTCCACCGCCTGCAACCAGGACGACAGCTCGTCGCGCGGATACTTGCCGACGCACCGGTAGATGACCACCGGCTTGCCGAAGCCGCCGAGGTGGCCGGCGTGGAAGTCCGCCGGGTCCATCGTCGGCAGGAACGGGAACGGCCGGTCGTCGGGGTTGCGGTCGCTCTCGTCGTCGATGTCGTAGAGGATCAGCCCGTCCAGGTCCACGTCGGCGAGCCGGGCCGTGGTGACTGCGGCGATCTCGTCGGCCCGGGCGGCGGCGCTCTGCCGGGGTGGGGTGACGCTGACGAGCAGCATCCCGCTGTGGGCCTCTTGCAGTTTCACGCGCAGCGGAGTCGGCATGCCGCTCAGAGTAAGGGGCTCGCGCGGCGGACCGAGCGGCTAGGTTGGCCCTATGGCCACCAAGTCACCCGCGATCGAGGTTGATGCCGGGGAGCACACCGTCCGCGTCTCGAACCCGGACCGGGTGTACTTCCCGGAGCTCGGCCTGACCAAGCTCGACCTGGTCAACTACTACCTGAGCGTCGGCGACGGCATCGTGCGGGCGCTGCGCGAGCGGCCGTGCATGCTGCACCGCTTCCCGGACGGCCTGGCCGGGGAGAAGGTGCACCAGAAGAGGGTGCCGCACGGCGCCCCGCCCTGGCTGCAGACGGTCCGGGTGGAGTTCCCCCGCTACAAGCGGCACGCCGACGAGCTGTGCGTGACGCAGCTCGGCGAGGTGATCTGGGCGGTGCAGATGTCGACGGTCGAGTTCCACCCGTGGAATTCCCGGCGCGCCGACACCGAGAAGCCCGACGAGTGGCGCATCGACCTGGACCCGATGCCCGACTGCGGGTTCGACACCGTACGCCGGGTCGCGCACGTGGCCCACGAGGTCCTCGACGAGCTGGGCATCACCGGCTATCCCAAGACCTCCGGCGGCCGGGGTATGCACATCTACGTCCGGATCGCGCCCGAGCACGGCTTCTCGGACGTACGCCGGGCCGCGCTGGCCTTCGCCCGGGAGGTGGAGCGGCGCTCGCCCGAGGTGACCACGACGTGGTGGCGCAAGGACCGCGACCCGGAGAAGCTGTTCGTCGACTACAACCAGAACGCCCGCGACCACACCATCGCCAGCGCGTACTCGGTGCGCGGCAACCAGCGCGGGACGGTCTCCACACCGATTCGCTGGGACGAGATCGACGCTGTGGAGCCCGACGAGTTCACCCTGCAGACCGTGCCGGCCCGCTTCGCCGAGCTGGGTGACCTGCACGCGAGCATCGACGACACCGCCTTCAGTCTCACCCCGCTGCTGGAGTGGGCCGAGCGCGACGAGAAGGCGGGTCTGGCCGGACCGGCCGACCCAGAATGAAGACCGACCCGGAGTGACGCCTGTCCACATCACGCCATGTCCGCTCTGCGGCAGGCTCACGTAACACGACGGTGAATATCCGGACTCCATGATGCGTGCAGCGAATCACGCTGCGAAGGAGTCCCCATGCTGAGTCGTCTGCTCGTCGGCGTCCTGATCGGAGCCACGGCGATACCCGGCCCCGCGGCGGCCGCCCCGGCCGCCCCGGCACCGGCCCGGGCCGAGCCCGGCGCCGTGACCATCACCCTGATCACCGGCGACACGGTCGCACTCACCAAGGCCGGCGAGCGGTACGCGGCCACGGTCCGCCCCGCCCCCGGCCGCGAGGGCGTCACGTTCCACACCCTGGAGACCGACGGTGGCCTGCGGGTGCTGCCGGCCGACGCGATCCCGCTGGTCGACGCGGGCCGCCTCGACGCCGAGCTCTTCGACGTCGAACACCTGGTGGCCCAGGGGTACGGCGACGCGGCCTCGCCGACCCTGCCGCTGATCGTCCAGGGTGGCGGGGCTGCCTTCCGTACCGCCGACGCGCGCGTCCTGACCAGCATCGACGCCACCGCGATCAAGCCGGCCAAGGACAGCCTGGCCGCCTTCTGGAAGGCGCAGACCGCGGGCGCCCGGACCGCCGGTGAGACCCACATCTGGCTGGACGGCAAGGTCAAGCCGGCGCTCGATCGCAGCACCGCGCAGATCGGCGCTCCCACCGCCTGGCAGGCCGGGCTCGACGGCCGCGGCGTCAAGGTGGCCGTGCTCGACACCGGCGTCGACGCCGGCCACCCTGATCTGGCCGGCCGGATCGCCGAGGCGCGCAACTTCAGCGCGAGTGAGGACACCGTCGACCGCTTCGGCCACGGCACCCACGTCGCCGCCACGGTCGCCGGCAGCGGCGCGGCCTCCGGCGGCAGCCGCAAGGGGGTCGCGTACGGCGCCCAGCTGCTGATCGGCAAGGTGCTCGACGACAGCGGCTCCGGCTACGAGTCGGAGATCATCCGGTCGAACGCGTTCGAGTACTCGTACGGCATCACGGTCCAGCCGAACACCGCCCCGAGCAACACCACCCGTGACATCTACCTCACCG
>NZ_JBEZGQ010000632.1:0-5039 GCF_040650095.1 Actinoplanes sp. NPDC048791
CGCCGCTGCAGCGGGGTCAGGCCGGGCTTGGTGCGGGCCACCAGGGCCGAGATGCGGCCCAGCGAACTCGCCGCCCCGGTCCGCACGACCAGGCCGGCGGCCCGGCCGGTGGTCAGCACCGTCCCGGCCCCGGCCTCCTCGCCGGTCCGGTGGTGCACGGTGACGGACTCGCCGGTCAGCGCCGACTCGTCGAAGCTGGCGCGCTGCACCTCGACGAGGTCCAGATCGGCGGGCACGATGTCGCCGGCCTCCAGCCGGACCAGGTCACCGCGCACCAGCTGCGCCGCGGGCAGGATCCGGTCGGCGCCGTCGCGGACCACCCGGGCGGTCGGCGCGGCGAGCTGGTCGAGGGCGGCGATGGCCCGGTCCGCCCTGACCTCCTGGACGACCCCGATCAGGGTGTTCACGGTGACGACCAGCAGGATCACGGCGGTGTCGGGCAGATCGTCCAGCAGTGTGGTGACGACGGCGGCGACCAGCAGCAGCGCGATCAGCGGATCGGCCAGCTGCGTCCCTATCCGGGCCGGCAGGCGGCGGGGAGCGGGCGCGGCCACCGTGTTGGGGCCGTCGGCAGCCAGCCGGCCGGCGGCCTCCGCGCTGGTCAGTCCACGGGTCGCGGCGGCCGTGCTGGTGTCCACGATCGGCTCCTTCGCGTCGTCGGGCATCGCCCCTCCAGGCTGCGCGGATCGGCCCCCGGACAGCAGGGCCGTTCGGCCCTGGTCACCGGGACCCGGGCGAGGCGGCTGCTCCCGCCCGTCGGCAACGACGACACAGCTCTTCAGAGGACGGTCAGACCACGGGCGCGGAACCGGTCGCGGACCCGGTCGAGGAGCTCGGCGTCGGGCGGCCCGGTGCCCGCGAGCGGGAAGTCGAGGCCCAGGGCCGCGTACTTGGCGGCGCCGAGGCGGTGGAACGGCAGCACCTCGACCCGTTCGACCGTCGGCACGGTGGCCACCAGGTCGGCCACCGCGTCGACGTTCGCGGGGTCGTCGGTGAGGCCCGGCACCAGGACGAAGCGGACCCAGATCGGGATGCCGCGCTCGGCCAGGCGATGCGCGAAGCGGACCGTCGGTCCGAGCCGGCCGGTCCCGGTCACCGCCTGGTAGGTGTCCTCGTCGCCCGACTTGATGTCGAGCAGCACCAGGTCGACGGCGTCCAGCAGGGCGTCGTCGGCCCGGTCGCCGTAGAAGCCGCTGGTGTCCAGCGCGGTGTGCAGGCCCAGCTCCTTGCACCGGGTCAGGACCGAGCGCGTGAAGCCGGGCTGCTGCAACGGTTCGCCGCCGCTGAGCGTGACTCCGCCGCCGGCGACCTTGATGAAGCGCTCGTAGCGGCGGATCTCGGTGACGAGGTCGTCGACGGTGGTCGTCCGGCCGTTGCGCTGGAACCAGGTGTCGGGGCTGTGGCAGTACCGGCAGCGCAGCGGGCAGCCGGCCAGGAACGCGACGAAGCGGGTGCCGGGGCCGTCCACTCCGGTCGAGACGTCGAAGGAGTGGACGGAGCCGGTCAGCGGCGCGGCCACGGTGGTCACAGCGAGCCGTGGAAGGTCCGGGAGATCACGTCGTGCTGCTGTTCGCGGGTCAGCCGGACGAAGTTGACCGCGTAGCCGGACACCCGGATGGTGAGCTGCGGGTACTTCTCCGGGTGGGCCATGGCGTCCTCCAGCGTCGCCCGGTCCAGCACGTTGACGTTGAGGTGGAAGCCACCCGCGTCGGTGTAGCCGTCGAGCACCCCGGCCAGGTTGGCGATCCGTTCGTCCCGGCTGTGCCCCAGACCGTCGGGGGTCACGGTGGTGGTCAGCGAGATGCCGTCGCGGGCGCACCGGTACGGCAGCTTGGCCACCGACAACGCGGCGGCGACCAGGCCGTGCCGGTCGCGGCCGTTCATCGGGTTGGCGCCCGGGGCGAACGGCTCGCCGGTACGCCGCCCGTCCGGGGTGTTGCCGGTGTGCTTGCCGTAGACGACGTTCGACGTGATCGTCAGGACCGACAGGCTGGGCTCGGCGCCGCGGTACGCCGGCTGACGGCGGATCTTGGCCATGAACCGCTCGACCAGGTCGACGGCGATGGCGTCGGCGCGGTCGTCGTTGTTGCCGAAGGTCGGGAAGTCCCCGTCGACGGCGTAGTCCACGACCAGCCCTGACGTGTCCCGCAGCGCCTTGACCTGCGCGTACCTGATGGCGGAGAGGCTGTCGGCGGCCACCGAGAGCCCGGCGATGCCGGTGGCCAGGAAACGGTGCACCGGGTAGTCGTGCAACGCCATCTCCAGGCGCTCGTACGCGTACTTGTCGTGCATGTAGTGGATGACGTTGAGCGCGTCCACGTACGTCTCGGCCAGCCAGTCGAGGGTCCGGTCGAAGGCGGTGAGCACCTCGTCGTAGGCGAGGACGTCGCCGGTGACGGGCGGGCTCGGCGGGGCCACCTGGTCGCCGGTCAGCTCGTCGCGGCCGCCGTTGATCGCGTACAGCAGGGTCTTGGCCAGGTTGGCCCGGGCGCCGAAGAACTGCATGTCCTTGCCGACCCGCATGGCCGACACGCAGCACGCGATCGCGGTGTCGTCACTGTAGGCGGGACGCAGCAGGTCGTCGTTCTCGTACTGGATGGAGCTGGTGTCGATCGAGACCTGCGCGCAGAACCCCTTGAAGCCCTTGGGCAGGGCCGGCGACCACAGCACGGTCAGGTTCGGCTCCGGTGCGGGCCCGAGGTTGTAGAGGGTCTGCAGGTAGCGGAAGCTGCTGCGGGTCACCAGCGGCCGGCCGTCGGCCCCGACGCCGCCGATCGCCTCGGTGACCCAGGTCGGGTCGCCGGAGAACAGCTGGTCGTAGTCGGGGGTCCGGAGGAAGCGGATGATCCGCAGCTTGATCACGAAGTCGTCGATCAGCTCCTGCGCGGCGGACTCGGTCAGAGTGCCCTCGTCGAGGTCGCGCTGCAGATAGATGTCCACGAACGTCGAGGTGCGGCCCAGCGACATGGCCGCGCCGTTCTGCTCCTTGGTCGCGGCCAGGTAGGCGAAGTACAGCCACTGGATCGCCTCGCGGCCGGTCGCCGCGGGGCGGGAGATGTCGGAGCCGTACGCGGCGGCCATGGTCTTGAGCTCGCCGAGGGCGCGGATCTGCTCGGCCAGCTCCTCCCGGTCGCGGATGACGTCCTCACTCGACAGGTGGGCGTCCAGCGTTGCCTTGCGCTCCTGGCGTTCGGCGATGAGGCGGTCGACGCCGTACAGGGCGACGCGGCGGTAGTCACCGATGATCCGGCCCCGGCCGTACGCGTCGGGCAGCCCGGTGATGATGTGCGAGCGCCGCGCGGCCAGCACGTCCGCCGGGTACGCGTCGAAGACCCCGTCGTTGTGCGTCTTGCGGTAGCGGGAGTAGATCGCGTGTACGGCCGGGTCGAGCGCGTACCCGTAGGCCTTGAGCCCGGCCTCGACCATCCGCAGGCCGCCGGCCGGCATGATGGCCCGCCGCAGCGGCGCGCTGGTCTGCAGCCCGACGATCAGCTCGTGGGAGCGGTCGATGTAGCCGGGCACGTGCGCGGTGATGGTCGACGGGGTGTGCGTGTCGACGTCGTAGATGCCGCGCCTGCGCTCCTCGACGAACATCCGCTGCAGTTCCCGCCAGAGCCGTTCCGTGCGGTGCGTCGGCCCGGTCAGGAACGCCGCGTCGCCGGGGTACGGCGTGACGTTGTCGTGGATGAACCCGGCGACGTCGACGGTGTCCCGCCAGGTCGTCCTCGTGAATCCGCGCCAGGCCTCTCTGCGTTCCTGCACCATGACTCCTCCTCGTCTCTGCTTCCAGGCTGGCCGCTGCCGGCGGGCCCGGGCAGGGCCGAAGGTCCCGGGCGGCCGAGCCACCCGGAACCTCCGGTCGGAGGGCCGGCTACGGCATCAGGACCAGGCGGGCGGGGACCCGGCCGGCCAGGACGTCCTCGATGGAGGCGTTGATGTCGTCGAGCCGGCGGGCCTCGTAGCGGACCTGGGTGCGCCCGGCGGCGTGCAGCCGGAACACCTCGGCCAGGTCGGCGCGGGTGCCGACGATCGAGCCGATCACCCGGATGCCCTTGAGCACGGTCTGGAAGATCGGCAGGGACATCGCGTTGTCCTTGGGCAGCGACACCAGGATCAGCCGGCCGCCGCGGCGCAGCGACGCGTGGGCCTGCTCGACGACCCGCGGGTCGGCCGCGAGCACCACGGCCACGTCCGCGCCGCCCAGCGCCTCGATGGCCGCGACCGGGTCCGACGTGGCCGCGTTGATCACATAGGCCGCACCCAGGCTCTTGGCCAGCGCGAGCTTCTCCTCGGTCACGTCCACCGCGATGGTCTCGCCGCCGAAGATCTGCGCGTACTGCTGGGCCAGGTGTCCCAGCCCGCCGATGCCGAAGATCGCCACCCGGTCGCCGGGTGTCACCCCACCGACCTTGACCGCCTTGTACGTGGTCACACCGGCGCAGGTCAGCGGCGCGGCCTCGGCCGGGTCGATACCGGCAGGCACCGCCACGACGTAGCGGGCGTCGGCGACGGCGAACTCGGCGTGCCCGCCGTCGATGGCGTAGCCGGTGTTGAGCTGCGACTCGCACAGCGTCTCCCAGCCGGTGACGCAGTACTCGCAGGTGCCGCACGCGTGGCCCAGCCACGGGATCGCGACCCGGTCGCCGACGGCGTGCGCGGTGACGTCCGCGCCGAGCCGCTCGACGATGCCGACACCCTCGTGGCCCGGGATGAACGGCGGGGTGGGCTGCACCGGCCAGTCGCCGCGAGCGGCGTGGATGTCGGTGTGGCAGAGCCCGCTGGCCTCGATCCGGACCAGCACCTGCCCGGCCGCCGGCTCGGGCGTGGACACCTCTTTGACTTCGAGTGGCTGGTCGAAGCCGGTGACAACCGCTGCGCGCATGACGTCTTCCCTTCCGCTTGATCTCCACCTCGAGTGTTGGCCGCCGGCGCCCCCGTGGGCAGGGCCGATGGACCCGGCCACGAGGGGCCGTGAGTCAGCGCTGCGGCACGAGGCGACGGGCCCTGAGGAACCGCGCCCACCAGGGCCGGGGTACGCC
>NZ_JBEZGQ010000633.1:0-5019 GCF_040650095.1 Actinoplanes sp. NPDC048791
GGGCGATGTTGCTGCCGGGGGCCGCGACATCCACCCAGGGGTCCGCGACGGTGCCGTAGTTGGACCAGCTGTACCGGCCGTCGGCGCTGGTCGAGCCGGCGACGGCGATGGCGTTGGGGTGCCCGGCCGGGTAGCTGCGGGCGCTGACCCCGGAGTTGCCGGCCGAGGCGATGACGACGGCGCCCTTCGCGACGGCGTAGTTGACGGCGTTCTCGGTCAGCCGGCTGTAGTCGGGCCCGCCCAGGGACAGGTTGATGACCTGCGCGCCCCGGTCGGCGGCATAGGTGATGCCGGCGGCGACGTCGTCGTCGTAGCCGGAGCCGTTCCCGTCCAGGACGCGTACGGGCAGGATCTTGCAGTCCCAGCACACCCCCGCGAGGCCGGTGGCGTTGTTGCCCTTGGCCGCGATGACGCTCGCCGCCTTGGTGCCGTGGCCGTTGACGTCGGTGGCGTCGCTGTCGTCGCTGACGAAGTCATAGCCGGGCAGCAGCCGGCCCGCCAGCTCGGAGATCGGGCTGACCCCGGAGTCGACGACGGCGACGGTGATCCCGCTGCCGGTGGAACGCGACCAGGCGGCCGGCTGGGCGGTCCGCGTGGCCCCCCACTGGTCGGCGAAGGCCGGGTCGTTCGGCGTGACGTCGGTGATCCGGACCTGGTGGTTCAGTTCGGCGTAGGCCACGCTCGGGTTGCTGCGCAGCTGCTGCAGGGCCGCGCTCAGGTCGGCGGCCGGGACCGTGACGCCGGCCGCGGCCAGCCGGCCGATCGGGTCGGACTCCAGCACCTCGATGCCCGGCCGGGCGTCCAGCTGGCCCACCACCGCGGTCGTGCTCGCCCCGGGCCGGACCCCGACGATGATCGAGGACGTGCCCGGGACGACCGGGTCCGCCGCGGCGGCGGGCAGCGCGCCGAGGGCCGAGGACAGAACGGTCAGGGCGGCTGCCGCTGTGGCGGCAGCCTTGGTGCCGGGGCGCCGGGACCGATTCGACATGGGACTGCTCCGGGGGGAGGGGAACCCCGTGGCGGGCACGTCACAGGTGAGGACACCATCGGCCCCCGCACCCCGTCCTTGAGGAGAATCAGCCGTCGCGGCGGGTGAAGGTCATGATCCAGTTGACCGGGTCCCAGGTGCGGCCGCCGTCGAAGGAGAATTCCTGCTCCCAGCGCGCCGACGTGGGAGTCATCGCCGACCACAGGAAGCGGACCAGCGCCGGCTTGCCGCCGATCTCGTCCTCGCCCAGGAAGACGCCCCGGCCGTCCCGGAAGCGGCCCTCGACCGGCGGGTCCAGCCGGCCGGGGTTGGTCGTCGACGACCACCAGATGCGCCACAGGTCGGCCCCGGGGTCGTAGAGGCGCAGCGTCAGGCCCTCGAACGAGCGCCCGTCGGGCAGCGTCGCCGTGACGGTGTCGACGTTGCCGGCACCGGCGAGGACCGGCCGGGCCTCCCCCAGGCCCTCGAAGTCGATCCAGTCGGTGCAGTCCCGATCGGTGACGTCGGCCAGCTTGTGGTGGTGAACCGTCCAGCGGCCCATCAGGAAGTCGAAGTCGGTGGTGCCGTCGTGTGTCATGCCGAGACCGTATGGCCGGGCTGTGTCAGTACCTGTCAGGGTTGAGCGGCATGATCAGCGCATGCCTGCCGGTCGCCTGTTGTCGATGCTGTTGCTGCTGCAGACCCGCGGGCGGCTGTCCGCCGGCCAGCTCGCGGCGGAGCTGGAGATCTCCGTACGCACGGCGTACCGCGACCTGGCCCGGCTGCAGGCGGCGGGGGTGCCGCTGTACGCCGAGACCGGCCAGCACGGCGGGTACCGGCTGGTCGAGGGCTACCGGACCCGGCTGACCGGGCTCAGCGGCGGGGAGGCGCGGGCGCTGTTCCTGGCCGGGTTGCCGGCCCCGGCGGCTGACCTGGGGCTGGCCGAGGAGGTGGCGGCGGCCCGGCTGAAGCTGCTCGCCGCGTTGCCGGCCGAGCTGCGTGACCAGGCTGCCCGTACGGCGGCGGTGTTCCACCTGGACGCCCCCGGCTGGTATCACGAGGCGCGGGCCCAGCCGTTCCTGACGCTGCTCATGGACGCGGTCGTGGCGCAGCTCGCGGTCGACGTGGGCTACCGGCGGTGGCGGGCGCCGCAGGAGGTCCAGCGGCGGCTGCGGCCGTACGGGCTGGTCCTCAAGTCCGGCACCTGGTATCTCGTGGCCGCCACCGGAGACACCGCCCGGGCCGCCACCTACCGGGTCGCCCAGTTGCGGGAGGTCACCGTCACCACCGAGCGTTTCGAGCGGCCGGCCGGCTTCGACCTGGCGGCGCACTGGGCGGCCTACCTCGCCGAGTTCGAGGCCCGGCGGTTCACCGGCACCGCGACGATCCGGCTGTCCGCCGACGGCCTGGCCCGGCTGCCCGACCTGCTCGATCCGGCGGTGGTACGAGCGGTCGCCGAGTCCGCGGGCGAGCCGGACGCGGACGGCTGGGTGACGGCGACGATCCCGACCGAGAACGTCCGGCACGCCTGTCAGGAGCTGCTGCGCCTCGGGGCCGAGGTGGAGGTGACCGGGCCGGCGGAGCTGCGCCGGGCCATGGCCACGACCGTCACCGCTCTGGCCCACCGCTACGGCGCGACTCGCTGACCGGGCCGGGCAGCAGGTGGCGGCGGCCGGCCCACACCACCGCGGCCAGGCCGGCCCCGCACACCGCCGCGGTTCGGAAGCCGGCCTGGTAGCCGTACCGCTCGATCACGAACCCGCCCAGTGCCTGGCCACCCGCGTTGGCCGCGAAGATGGCCGTGGTGATCCAGCCGAAGGCCTCGGACAGCCGGCGCGGCGGCACGAGCCCGTCGAGCAGGGTGTTGTGCGCGGTGACCTGTGGCACGAGGGTCGCCCCGGCCAGCACGACGCCGACCGTCAGGGCCGGGGTGCCGCCGACGACAGCCGGCAGCACCAGGAACAGCCCGAACGCGGCCATCAGCGCCGGCAGGCGGACCGGCAACGCCCGCGGCCAGGGCGCACGCTGGTAGACCACCCCGCTCAGCACCGACGTGATCGACCACAGGCCCAGCAGCACCCCGGCCAGCTGCGGCACACCGTTGGCCCGGGTGCCGGCCGTGACCCCGACCACGACGAAGCCGATGGTCAGCCCGAAGGCGCAGGTGGCGACGAGCAGAACGGCCAGACCCGCCGCCCGCAGGCCTTCGTCGGACCGGGCTGTGGCCGCCGAAGGCGCGGTCGCGCCGCGGTGTGACCGGGCCGCCGCCGTCAGGGCGAAGCCGACCGCGGGGACCGTGCTCAGCGTGACGGAGATCAGCAGGGCCGATCCGGGCCACAGCCAGGTGGCGAGCACGGCGGCGACCGCGGGACCGAGCAGCCAGCACATCTCGAAGCTGATCGCCTCGTAGCTGTAGGCGGCGTCGCGGACGGGACCGGCCGGGACGAGGTGGCTCCACATCGCGCGGGAGGCGACCTGCACGGTCGGCAGCATCGCGCACTGCACGGCGGCCAGGACGGCCAGCGGCAGGGTGGCCAGGCCCGCGTCGACCGCGACGAGCACGGCGGCGCTCAGCAACGCGTACGGGGCGGTGCAGGTCAGCAGGGTGCGGGTGGTTCCGTACCGGTCGAGCAGTCGGCTCTGCGCGATGATGCCCGCCGCCGTGCCGATCAGGCCGGCCGCCGAGATCGTCCCCGCGACGGCGTAGGAGTCCGTCCGGGCCGCGACATAGAGCAGCAGGCTCAGGTTGTTCATCGAGAACCCGAAGCGGCCCAGCAGCGACCAGGCGGCCGCCGGCAGCGCTCCCGGGACGGCGAGCGCGGTCCGGGCCGATGCCGTCACGGGATCACGCCACGGGCATGAGCGGCAGGCGGACCGCCGGGGGCAGGGGCCGCGGGCCCGGCTCGGCGGAGAAGCCCTGGATCAGCAGCGCGGCGAGGCGGCGGGACGCGGCGGCCGCGGCGGCCGGTGACGAGGCCCGGATCCCGCTGTTGGCCATGAGGATCAGCACCAGGTCGTCGACGACGAAGTCGGGGCGGAGTTTGCCGGCGGCCTTGGCCCGGCGGGCCAGCTCGGTGACGGAACGCAGCGCCCGTTCGCGGGTCGCGGTGAAGTCGATCGCGTGCGGGAACGACGACATGAACGCCGCGGTGAAACCCCGGTCCTGGGCGTGCAGGGCGCACACCGTCTCGATGAGGTGGCAGAAGCCGCGCCACGGGTCCGGGTCGGCCAGGCCGTCCTCCACGGCGGCCGTGCAGGCGTTCATCTGCTCGGTGAAGGCCTCGGTGACCAGTGCTTCCTTGGTCGGGAAGCGCCGGTAGAGGGTGGCCGGGCCGACCTCGGCGCGGCGGGCGATCTCGCGCATCGACACGTCCAGGCCCGCGCTGGCGAACGTGCTGCGGGCGACCGAGAGGATCCGCTCGCGGTTGTCCCGGGCGTCGGAGCGCAGGGTGTGAGGCAACCGTTCCGGCATACGTCTCACTTTAGCTAAACGGACGGGGTGCTCCGCTAGCGTCCGGACCATGAGAGCTCTGCAGTTCAGCGAGTACGGCCCGGCCGGCGTCCTGCGCATCGCCGAGGCACCGGAGCCGCACGCCGGGCCGGGCCACATCCGGATCGCCGTGAAGGCGTCCGGAGTCACGCCCGCCGACTGGTACCTGCGGTCCGGCCGGTTCCGTGACTGGATGCCCCTGACCTTCCCGCACGTGCTCGGCGCCGACGCCGCCGGAGTGGTCGACGAGGTCGGCGCCGGGGTCACCGGGGTCCGGCCGGGTGACGCGGTCTTCGGCGTCGTCGACGTGGCCCGGCTCGGCGGCGGGAACGCCGAGTACGCCGTCCTGACCGGCTGGACGGCCAAGCCGGACGCGCTGAGCTGGGAGCAGGCCGGTGGCGCGGCCGCGAACGTCGAGACCGCCACCCGGGTCCTCGACCGGCTGGGCGCCGGCCCCGGCCTGACCCTGTTGGTCGAGGGTGCGGCCGGGGGCGTCGGCTCGGTCGCTGTGCAGCTCGCGGTGGCTCGCGGCGCGACGGTCATCGGCACGGCGAGCGCCCGC
>NZ_JBEZGQ010000634.1:0-5014 GCF_040650095.1 Actinoplanes sp. NPDC048791
GGCCGGGCTGCCCGGCGCGGCCGGGACCAGCGGGCGCAGGTCGACGAGATCCAGCCGGGCGGCGAGCGCGTCGGAGACGCCCGGGTTGGCCACGTCGGCGTTGGTGTGCGCGACGTAGAGCGCCACGTCGGCCTTGATCAGCCGATGCACGATCCGGCCCTTGTACGTGTCCGGCGCGACCGACGAGACGCCCTTGAGCAGCAGCGGGTGGTGGGCGACGATCAGGCTCGCGCCCGCCTCGACGGCCTCCTCGACGGTCTCCGGGACGCAGTCGACCACGCAGAGAACCGTGCTGACCGGGGTGTCGAACTCGCCCAGGACGAGTCCGACCCTGTCCCACTGCTCGGCCCAGGCACGCGGATAACGGGTGTCGAGAGCACCCACCACGTCACGGACGGTCGGTGGGGCGGCAGCAGAGTCGGTCACGGCCGCCCACTCTACCCAGCTTCAGGAGCGGGCTCCGGGCTCGACTCGGTTGTCGGCCGGGAATCGGGCGTGCAGGGCCTGCAACGCTCGCCGCCACGGGAACTGGCTCCGGAAACGGTCGTTCTGTCCCGGTCCGCCGAGGCGTACGACGTCGTCGCCGTAAAGCACCTGAACGCCCCAGCTGCGCAGCCGGGTGATGCTCTCGTGCAACGTCGGGTGCAGCGCCATGACCCTGTTCGTGTACGGCACCACGACCGTCGGGATGTTGAAGCCGTACCCCTCGACCAGCAGCCCGAGCACCAGGGTGTCGGTGATGCCGGCGGACCACTTGTTGATCGTGTTGACCGTCGCCGGGGCCACGATCATCGCGTCGGCCGGCGGCAGCAGGTCCTCGTCGCCGGGGTTCTTGTAGTAGCTGCGCACGGCGTGCCCGGTCTGGGCCTGCAGCGCGGCGGCGTCGATGAACTTGCGCCCGTCCGGCGTGGTGATCACGCAGACCTCCCAGCCGTCCCGCTGCGCCAGGTCGACCAGCAGGCCGACGTCGCGGGCGATGGGCGAGCCGCACACGAGGACGTACAGCACGCCGGGCGAGGTGTTGATGTTCATCACCCGAGAACCCACCTCATACGCCGACTCCCATCTGCTCGGCCAGCTCCGCGATGGGTGCCGGCGGTGTACCCCGCGTGCGTCGTAACACGTCGGAGATGACCTCGTGGGCGAGCGGGCGGCAGCGGATCTCCGCGGGGGCCAGCCGATCGCCCTCCAGCAGCATCTCGCTGGCCATCTCCACGTCGCCGACCTGCGTGTAGCCCCGCGCGATGTCCAGGTAGTGGTGGGCCCGCCGCTCCGGCAGCATGGCGGCGAAGCTCTCCTTGTTGATCCGGTTGTGCGTCTCGATCGCCTTGCCGCCGTCCCCCAGCTCCACCGCGGCCGCGGCCCGGTGCAGCTCCACGTTCGTCGGCCCGAAGGACGACCAGTAGTGGTTGTAGTCGCCACCGAGCGCGCCGGCCGCCTGCTCGGCGCCACACACCAGGTCGCGGACAGTGGCACTGTCGCCGATCCGCGCGGCGGCCATGGCGCCGGTGAGCAGCAGCAGACCGTAGACGGAGAGCCGCTCCGGGGTGGCCGACTCCGGCGTGGTCGGCGCCAGCCGGTTGGCGATGTTGACGTTGACCTCGAGGGCGGAGCGGATCCGGCCGAGGGAGAGCAGCGCCATGCCGACCCGGTGCGTCGCCATCCCGGCGAGCAACTGGTCGCCGGCGCGTTGCGAGACGGCGATCGAGCGGTCGGCGGCCAGCCAGGAGAGCTCGTGCTCGCCGACCTTGCGCAGCGCCGACGACGCGATCTGGTAGACCTGCCCGAGCAGGTGCGCCGCGTCGCGGGCTTCCTCACCGGTGGCGTGGGCACTGTCGGCGGCCTGGGCGTCGCGCAGCAGCTGTGGCAGCTTGCGGGCGAGGACGCCGTACTTGGCGTGCTGGTAGGTCAGCCAGGCGTGGCTCACCGCCTTGCGCATCTCCGCCAGGGGCGGTGCCATCGGCACCGGGTGGAAGAACGCGCTCATCTGGTCGTAGCGTTCCAGCGCCGCGCGGATCTCCTCGACCTCGACCTGGTCGATGCAGTTCTGCGTCTCCGGCCTGCGCTCGACGTCCTTGCCCAGCAGCAGCTGGACGTCGATCTGCAGGACGTCGGCGATCTCATAGACGACGGAGAACTTGTCGAGCCGGCGGACGCCTCGCTCCACCTTGTCGACCCAGCTCTTCGACTTTCCCAGCCGGTCCGCGAAGACCTGCTGGGACATCTTTCGACGGCCGCGCCAGTAGGCGACTCGGCGGCCGATCGGCAGCTCGTCCACGGTGCCTCCCCCACTCATCCGGCGACCCCCGCCGGTGAGCATTGCGGTGTGTCAGCTGCAGTGTGGACCTCACTCCTCTGTGCGGGTCGCACAGGTTGTGTGATCGTCTGCCCACCGATGCTCGATAGTTTCTCATGCAAGTTGCAATACGTGATCTGCCCCGACAAACGAGGCGTGTCGAGCTTGGTAACGGCAGTTGCGACTGCTATAGCGGCCACTAGTGCCGGATCGGAGGTATTCCGACCATGCAGTGGAGCAACCGATGGCCGATCGGCCCATGGGAGTACGTTGATCGGCTGCGACTGCGGCGGGCCGCCCTGCGGTACGCCGCGCAGGGCTGGGCCGTGACCCCGGGCGCCTATCTGGCCGGTCACCGCTTCGCCTGCGGCCGGGCCGGCTGCCCGATCATGGGCTGCCATCCCGCCATCGAGTCCTGGGAGGAGGATTCCAGCACCGATCCCGCGCGGGTGGCGCGCTGGTGGCGCCGCCGGCCGTACACGGTGCTGCTGGCCACCGGCTGGAAGTTCGACGTGCTGGAGGTGCCCGCGGCCGTCGGCCTGCGGGTGCTGGGCGCGGTGCGCCTGCACACCGGCGTCCTCGGCCCGGCGAGTGGAGACGCCCGCGGTCCGGTCGTGGTGACGCCGTCCGGGCGCTGGATGTTCCTGGTACGCCCGGGAGCGGAACTGCGGCCGGAGCTCGGGTCCTGTCTGGACGTGCTGCGCCACGGTCGCGGCTCGTGGATCCCGGCAGCACCGAGCCGTACCCCGCAGGGCCCGGTCCGCTGGGCCGTCTCCCCGGAGCAGACCGGCTGGCAGCTGCCCGAGTCGGCGGTCGTCCAGACGATGCTGCTGGACGCGCTGGAAGTCCTCGGCCGACGGCCGCAGCCTCCCGCCACGGTGAGTGTCCCCCGGCAGATGTCCACCGCTCGCCGGGCGGCCTGAGCGAGGCCCACCGGACGCCGCGAACTGCCCGTCGCGCGGATCGAGGATCCACGTGGCGGACGGTATCCGGGCATGGTCGGGGGCACTCATGTCAGTTGACAACGTATTTGCCTACCTTGAGGTAGTCGAGTCACCTGATTGGGTGAACACCTGATCACTCTGCGCAGAAGTTCGCCCGATCGGCTATCGGGCCCTCGCCTGGCGTTGACACTTGACCGGTTCAGTGGTGGCATCGACAGTCACGAATGAGTTAGCCGGGAGTGACCCCCGAGGAGAGCCCGTGCGACCGAGCCGTCTGACCGGAACCCTGCTGGCCGCCGCCCTGCTGCCGGCCCTGCTGCTGTCCACGAGCGCCGGTGCGGCACCCCCGCCGGCCGGGCCCGCCACCGCGCTGTCCCCTGTGCACACCGCCGGGCGCGTCGAGGCGACCGCGGACGCATTGCAGTTCAGCTGGCCCGGGGTCTACTTCGAGGGCCGCTTCCGGGGCACCGGCGTCGGGATCGTCCTCAACGACGCCGCCGCCGACTACGACGTGCAGGTCGACGGGGCGACGGTCGCCACCCTGGTCATGCCCGGCCGGACCACGTACTGGGTGCGTGACCTGGCCCCCGGCCCGCACCGGGTCCGGCTGGTCAAACGGTCGGAGAGCCCCTGGGCGGTCAGCGAGTTCGGCGGCTTCGTGCCCGCGGCCGGTGGCGCGATCCTGCCCGGTCCCCCGGCCCGGCACCGGCAGATCGAGTTCATCGGTGACTCGTACACCGCGGGCTACGGCAACCTTTCCGCGTCCCGGGACTGCACCGGCGACGAGGTCAACCGGACCACGAACGCGGACCTGAGCTTCGGCGCCCTGACCGCCCGGCGCCTGCACGCCGACTACCAGCTCAACGCCTTCTCCGGCCGCGGCATGGTGCGCAACTACAACGGCGGCGAACCGGGCACCAGCTACCGCACCTACTACGACCGGGCGCTGCTCAGCGTGGACGGCGACGTCTGGCGGCCGGGCCGGTGGCGGCCCCAGCTGGTCGTGGTCGGCCTGGGCATCAACGACTTCTCCACCGCGATCAACCCGGGCGAGCAGTGGACGCCGGAGAGTCTGATCGCCGCGTACCGCACCGCCTACCTGGGCTTCCTCGACAAGCTGCGGGCCCGCTACGGACCCCGGACGATCATCGTGGTGAGCGCGACGGCAGTCTCCGGCACCACGGCGTTCGCCGACACCGCCCGGCAGGTCGTCCAGGAGAGCAACGACCGCGGCGACAGCCGGGTCCGGTACTGGTACTACGACAGCGCCGGGCTGGACTACGGCGGCTGCCACTGGCACCCGTCCCTGCGCGACCACCAGGTGATCGCCGACCGGCTGGAGGCGTACCTCGCGACGCTGCCGCTGCGCTGGTAGCCGCTACGAGCGGGTCGAGCGGGCGCGGACGTGCATCCGCTCACCCTGGCGGCCGAAGATGCTGAGGAACTCGACCGCCTCGCCGTTCGCGCTGCCGAACCAGTGCGGCACCCGGGTGTCGAACTCGGCCGCCTCACCCTCCGGCAGGACCAGGTCGTGCTCGCCGAGCACCAGACGCAACCGGCCGTGCAGGACGTACAGCCACTCGTACCCCTCATGGGTCTTGGGGTCCGGCTCGGCCCGCCGCCCGGCCGGGATGATGTGCTTGAAAGCCTGCAGGCCGGTGGCCTGCCGGCTGAGCGGCAGGATGGTCTGGCCGCTGCTGTGCCGCAGCGGCCGGGCGTAGATCCGCGGATCGCCGGTGGGCGGGGCGCCGACCAGCTCGTCCAGCGGCACCCG
>NZ_JBEZGQ010000635.1:0-4975 GCF_040650095.1 Actinoplanes sp. NPDC048791
CGACGGACGCCGCGTCGGTGCAGGACGAGCCGGCGCCGGACCCGACGGACCCGACCGTTCCCGCGCCGGACCCGACCGACACCGTGGAGCCCGCGCCGGACCCGACGGACACCGTGGAGCCCGCGCCGGACCCGACGGACACTGTCGAGCCTGTGCCGGACCCGGCCGACACGGCCGCCCCGGTCGGCAAGTTCGGGCTCAACTCGCGGGCGCTGTGGATCGGTCAGTCGGTCAGCCTCACCCAGGGTGCGGTCACCGACGACACCACCCCCGCCGAGCAGGTCACCCGCACCGCGACCTGGGGTGACGGCACGTCGACCACGCTGACGGCGGACACGGCGCAGTACACCCACAAGTACACCGCCAACGGCAAGTTCACGGTCACGGTGACCTACCAGGACGCCGCCGGCAACAGCAGCAAGGCCACCTCGACCGTCACCATCACGACGCCGGGCAAGTTCAAGTTCAGCAAGACCACCGTCTGGGCGCACGAGCCGTTCTCGGTCACCTTCTCCAACGTGCCCAACGGCACCACGAAGATCGTCTTCGACCAGGGCGACGGCTGGGTGGAGACGCTCACGGGCAAGAACCAGAGCGCCTGGCTCTACTACTACACCCGCAAGAACGGCAGCTTCATCAAGGGATCCGTCACGTCGCGGGCGACCTTCTACAACAAGTACGGCGCCTCGTCGGCCATCGTGGTCGGCAAGGTCACCGTCAAGCAGGACGGCTGGAAGCCCACCACCACCGTCAAGAAGCCGAAGAACAGCAACCGGATCAAGAGCTGGAAGTACGCCACCGGTACGGCCAAGGACAAGGGCTCCGGCGTGTACCGCGTCGCGGTGTTCGCCTCCCGCCTGACCGGCAGCAAGTTCTACTGCTACAGCTCGAACAACACGTGGAAGCTGGTCAAGACCGACGCGCAGGCCGAGAAGTACTGCGTGGCGCACTACGTGAAGGCCAAGAAGGGCAAGTGGAGCCTGCGGCTCAAGGGCGTCTCGAAGGGCACCCTGTGGGTCGACGCGTCGACCCAGGACGTGTCCAGCAACTGGGGCAAGTTCGCCACGGTCAAGGCGAAGATCACCCGCAGCTGATCACCTGAGCACTGTGGAACGGGGCCGGCCTGCGCCGGCCCCGTTACAGCTGGTACGGCAACTCGGCGATGTGGTGATCGGTGAGCTCCCGCATCGGCGCCCACACCTCGTAGACGCCGCGCTCGTAGCAGCGCGCACCCACCGCGGCCACCGCGTCGGCGTCGGGCCGCACCAGCCGCAGCCGGGCCCAGCTGTCGTCGCGCTGCAACACCCAGCACGGGACCTCGCGCCACAGCGCCTTCTCGGCCCGGCGGCTCAGCGTCGTGACCGGATAGCGGGCGGCGCGGGTCAGCGCCCGGGCCCGGAACTCCTCCGGCGGGTCGGCGATGGCCTGGTACTCGTGATCGTTGATCCGCCCGATCAGCCGGGCCGAGCCCGCGTCGGTGCACGGCACGTACTCGCGGTCCGGGCTCACCCCGGGCAGGCCCTCCAGCAGGTGCCGCCAGCGCGGGCCGGCCAGCCGCAGCCAGCCGTGCTGCTCCGGCTGGTACGTGTAGAGCACCACCTCGTCGCCGGTGCCCGGGTAGGCCAGCAGCTGCGCGTTGGCCGGCAGCGGCAGGTCGGCGAAGTCCGCGGTGACGAACTCCGGGATCAGGTCGTCGGTGCTCGGCGTGAAACCGGTGCCCAGCACCATCGGGCCGATCCGCGAGTGGGCCGGCAGGGCGGACAGCCCCGGCTGGACGACGCCCATCGGGATCTCGTAGTCGCTCGGGTCGACCGCGCGCCAGCGCAGCGCGTACGCCACCTGCGGGTCGCCGGCCCCGTCCGTGCGCAGCAACGCCAGCTCATCAGGCAGACGCAGGTGGGCGATGTCGCAGGCGCGGTAGCAGAAGCCGTACGGCATCCAGCCGGCCAGGTGACCGGCGAACTGGGCGGCGGAGAGCACCTTGGTCATCCGGGTGCCGCGGCGTACGGCGGCCGTGGCCCGGATCCGCTGCAGCGCCACGTCGTCGCGGTGACCGGCGGACTGGGCCATCGACTGCACCCGTTCCCAGGTCAGGTCGCGGCGCAGCGGAGCCGTCAGGGGCGGCTCGAGAGGGTCGGTACCGACGTCGGCGGCCTCACCGGTCACGGTCACCAGAGCAAACTAGGCCCGGCGGGTGTACTCAGGATGAACGCCGGGTTACCCGTGGTGCTGTGTGATCCTGGACAGCGATGAACAGTTCTCAGCCTTCCGAATCGCGCAAGGCCCGGGCCGCCCGGCGCGCGGGTGAGTTCCCGCCCGCACCCGAGCCACTGGCGGTTCCGGTCTTCGACAGCCACACCCATCTCGACATCACCGTCCACGAGGCCGGCGTGCCCGGTGGCTCAGGACCGGGCGGCGCCGGCACCGACGACCCGGTGCAGGCCCTGATCGACGCCGCCGCCAAGTCCGGTGTGGACCGGCTGCTGCAGGTCGGCGTCGACGTGGCGTCCTCGGTGTGGAGCGCCGAGCTGGCCGAACGCAACCCGTCGGTGCTGGCCGCCGTCGCGCTGCACCCGAACGAGGCGCCACGGCTGGCCGACCTCGACGAGGCGCTGCGTGAGATCGAGGCCCTCGCCGCCCAGCCCCGGGTCCGCGGCCTCGGCGAGACCGGCCTGGACACGTTCCGCACCGGCGACGACGGCCGGGCCGCCCAGGAGCTCAGCTTCCGGGCCCACATCGCCATCGCCAAGCGGTACGCCAAACCGCTGATCATCCACGACCGCGAGGCCCACGCCGACGTGCTGCGCGTGCTGGACGAGGAAGGCGCCCCGGAGGTCGTGGTGCTGCACTGCTTCTCCGGCGACGCCGACTTCGCCGCCGAGTGCGTGCGCCGCGGCTACCTGCTCAGCTTCGCCGGGACGGTCACCTTCGCCAGCGCCGGTCATCTGCGCGAGGCGGCCGCGCTCACCCCGCCCGAGCAGCTGCTGGTCGAGACGGATGCGCCGTACCTGACGCCGGTGCCGTACCGGGGGCGGCCCAACGCCTCGTACCTGATCCCGCTCACCATGCGGGCCCTGGCCGGGACCACCGGCACCGACCTGGACGCGCTCTGCGCGGCCGTCTCGGCCAACGGGGAGCGCGCCTTCGGGCCGTGGCGCTGATCAGCCCAGCGGATAGGCGGCGCAGTCGAGCTGCTCGCCCAGCCCGCCGAGCACCTTCGCGAACGCCGTGGGCGCCGCCGCCAGCGGCCCCCGGGAGACGAACCGGACCGCCCAGCGGTGCCCCGGTGCCACGTTGAAGATGCGGTAGAGCACCAGCGAGCCGCGCTCGTCCGGCTCGACGCTGGTGACGCCGCGATACCACCACTCGCCCTGCTGGGCGATCGAACGCGCGGCATGGTCGAGGGTGACCGTGATGGTGCTGCCCTCCAGCGTGACAGTGAACTCGTCACCCCGGGCCGGCGTCGCGGAGCCGGTCGCCGCCAGCGGCGAACGGCCACCGGGCCGGGCGTCGAGCAGCACACCGGCGACGTCGTCCGGGGCGGCTTCCACCACGCCGCGCAGCTCGAGCAGCTCCGTCATGCCCTCGTTCTACCGTGTCGGGGCCGGTCACCGCTGCCCCGTGGCGTCCGGTCACTCCCCGGCGGCCGTAGGCTCTGACCTCATGGCTGACGCACTGCTCGGCCCGGCGGAGATCCGGGAGCTCGCCGCGCGCCTCGGCGTCGCGCCGACCAAGAAGCTCGGCCAGAACTTCGTGCACGACCCCAACACGGTCCGCCGGATCGTCGCCGCAGCCGCACTGACCAGCGACGACGTGGTCCTGGAAGTGGGACCCGGACTGGGTTCGCTGACGCTGGGACTGCTCGGGACGGCCGCGCACGTGCACGCCGTCGAGCTCGACCCGGTGCTCGCCGCCGCGCTGCCGGCGACGGTGGCGGAACGCGCCGATGTCGCGAAGCTGACCGTGCATCACGCCGACGCGTTACGGATCCGCGCGGCCGAGCTGCTCCCGGCGCCGACGATGCTGGTGGCGAACCTGCCGTACAACGTGGCGGTGCCGGTCGTGCTGCACCTGCTCGCCGAGCTGCCCACACTGCGCGGCGGCCTGGTGATGGTGCAGAAGGAGGTCGCGGACCGGCTGGTGGCCGGCCCCGGCTCGAAGGTGTACGGCGTCCCGTCGGTCAAACTCGCCTGGTACGCCGAGGCGCGCGCGGCCGGCAAGGTCCCGCCCGCGGTGTTCTGGCCGGTGCCGAACGTGGATTCCGGCCTGGTCGCGTTCGCGGCCCGCACCCCGCCCGCCGGCGTGGACCGCCGGACCGTCTTCCAGGTGGTCGACGCGGCCTTCGCGCAGCGCCGCAAGACGCTGCGGGCCGCGCTGGCCGGTTGGGCCGGCGGCGCCGGCGAGGCCGAGAAGGTCCTGGTCACCGCGGGGATCAGCCCGCAGGCCCGCGGCGAGTCACTCTCGGTGCAGCAGTTCGCCGCGATCGCGGCTGCCGCCACCGGCCCGGGGTACGGCGGTAAGCTCAGCGCGTCCGGCAGGCGGCACGAGGAGGTGGACTCATGACAGCGGAACCGAGCGGCCACGTCATGTGGACCCCCGACCCGATCAAGCAGCGGCCGGCCGCGCCGTTCGGGATGCGGCCGGCGACCTCGGACGTCACTCCGTGACGGAGGCGTGGGGGCCGGACGACGACAAGCCCCGCCGGTTCGCCGGCCCGGTGAAGGTCCGCGTGCCCTCGAAGATCAACTTGCATCTCGGGGTCGGCCCGTTGCGCGCCGACGGGTTCCACGAGCTGAACACGGTCTACCACGCGATCAGCCTGTTCGACGAGCTGACCGCGCGCCGGGGCGACACCCTCGCGCTGACCATGGAGGGCGAGGGCGCCGGTGAGCTCGCTCTCGACGACAGCAACCTGATCATGCGGGCCGCCCGGGCGCTGGCCGCCAAGGCGCGCGTACCCGCGCATGCCCGGCTG
>NZ_JBEZGQ010000636.1:0-4974 GCF_040650095.1 Actinoplanes sp. NPDC048791
GGACCAGCTCGTTGGTGGTGGTCGACTTGCCCACGCCGGGCGAGCCGGTCAGGCCGACGACCTGGGCCCGGCCCGCGTACGGGGCCAGCGCGGCGGCCACCTCGGGCAGCTTCGGGTCGCCGTTCTCCACGAGGCTGATCAGGCGGGCCACCGAGCGGGCGTCACCCTCCCGGGCCCGGGCCACGAGCGTCGGCACGTCGCGGCCCGGCCGCGCGGAGATGGTCACTCCGCCATCCTCTCCCACGATCAGGCAGCGGGCACCGTGAGGAGCAGCGCGTCGCCCTGGCCGCCGCCACCGCAGAGCGCGGCCGCGCCGAGCCCGCCACCCCGCCGCTTGAGCTCCATCGCGAGGGTCAGCACCAGCCGGGCGCCGGACATGCCGATCGGGTGGCCCAGGGCGATCGCGCCGCCGTTGACGTTGACGATGTCCTCGTTGACCTTGAGCTCACGCATCGAGTGCAGCACGACCTGGGCGAACGCCTCGTTCATCTCGATCAGGTCGAGGTCGGCGACGGTCAGCCCGGCCTTGCCGAGCGCGTGCCGGATCGCGTTCGCGGGCTGGGCCTGCAGCGAGCTGTCGGGGCCGGCCACGTTGCCGTGCGCGCCGACCTCGGCCAGCCAGGTGAGCCCCAGCTCCTCGGCCTTGGCCCGGCTCATCACCACGACCGCGGCGGCGCCGTCGGAGATCGGCGAGGCACTGCCGGCCGTGATCGTGCCGTCCTTGGCGAAAGCGGGGCGCAGGCCGCCCAGTGACTCGGCGGTGGCGTCCGGGCGGACCCCCTCGTCGGTGTCGATGAGCTTGTCGACCCCGCGCAGGCCGGCCTTGACCGGCACGATCTCCTCGGCGAAGCGTCCCTCGCGCTGGGCGGCGGCCGCGCGCTGGTGGCTCAGCGCGGCGAAGGCGTCCTGCTCGGCCCGGCTGATGCCCAGCTCGGCGCCGCTGCGCTCGGTGGACTCGCCCATCGAGATGCCGTCCCACGGATCCATCAGGCCGTCGAAGGCGGTGTGGTCGCGGACCAGGATGTCGCCGTACTTCTTGCCCTGGCGCTGACCCATCAGCAGGTGCGGCGCGTTGGTCATCGACTCCATGCCGCCGGCCACCACGATGTCGAACTCGCCGGCCCGGATGAGCTGGTCGGCCAGGGCGATGGCGTCGAGGCCGGAGAGACAGACCTTGTTGACCGTCAGCGCCGGCGTGGTCATCGGGATGCCCGCGGCCACGGCGGCCTGCCGGGCGGTGATCTGCCCGGTGCCGGCCTGCAGGACCTGGCCCATGATCACGTACTGCACCTGCTCCGGGGCCACGCCGGCGCGCTCGAGGGCGGCGGCGATGGCGTACCCGCCGAGGGCGGTGGCGGGCACGTTCTTGAGGTTGCCGAGGAGGCGGCCCATCGGGGTACGGGCGCCGCTGACGATCACCGAGCTGGTCACAGGGAGCTTCGCTTTCTACAGGCCTGAACGATGGTTAAGTACAGCCTAGTACACTCTCCAGCATGGATTCCCTGCCGCCTGTCGGCCTGCTGCGAGTGGATCACGTCGGGATCGCCGTGGCCGACCTCGACGAGGCCATCGACTTCTATGATCGCGCGTTCGGGATGCGGTGCGTGCACCAGGAGACGAACGAGCAGCAGGGGGTCCGCGAGGCGATGCTGGCCGCCGGCGACGACGGCACGGGCGCCCGGATCCAGCTCCTCGCGCCGCTGCGCCCCGACTCCGCGATCGCGAAGTTCCTCGATCGCAGCGGTCCCGGTCTGCAACAGCTCGCCTACACGGTGGCCGACGTCGAGGCGGCGAGTGCCGCCCTGCGCGCCCGCGGCCTGCGGCTGCTCTACGACGAGCCGCGACGGGGGACGGCCGGCTCGCGGATCAACTTCGTGCACCCCAAGGACGCCGGGGGCGTTCTGGTGGAGTTGGTGCAGCCTGCCTGATTCGTACGCCTTGCGGGTGAAACATCCTGACGGCAGGGCCGCGGACTGGCAGGATCGGGGCCATCATCCCGCGGTGGCCGGTGGCCCTGTGAGACGATCTTCTGCTTCGGGACGGCACAGCAGGTAGCGGCGCGGCAACGCTGTGCGGGCAAGCGCACCTCGGCGCCACCCGAACGGCCGACCTCGGCCTTCGGCAGGCGGGCCGAAGGTGATCACAGGGCGGAATACCCGGCCCGTACGGTCTTGCGTGGCCCCCTGGGGGGTCTGCCAGTATGTCCCAATGCCCCAGCAGCAGGATGCCAATCTCGCGTTCTTCGAGACCGCAAATTCGCAGACCGACTTCACCGTTGTCCTGCGTGGATACGACCGCGGACAGGTGGACGCCCACCTCGGCCGGCTCATCGCCGCCCTGAACCAGTCCGAGCAGGCCCGTGGCGAGGCCGAGCAGCGGATGAACGACGCGCAGCGCCGGCTGCGGCAGGCGGAGCAGCGCCTCAACGCCCTCGAGCAGAAGCTGGCCGACAGCAACAAGCTCCTCGAGGAGAACAACCGGCCGACCCTCTCCGGGCTGGGCACCCGGGTCGAGCAGATCCTGCGGCTGGCCGAGGAACAGGCCAACGACCACCGCAGCGAGGCCAAGCGGGAGTCCGAGGGCATCCTCTCCGCCGCGCGCCTCGAGGCCCGCGAGATCACCGACAAGGCGCGGGCCGAGGCCGCCGCGATGAAGGCGACGGCCGAGCGTGAGGCGGGGCAGCTCCGCACGCAGGCCGAGCGCGAGGCCGCGGAGAACCGGGTGCAGGCCCGGCGCGAGGCCGACACGCTGCGTTCCGACGCCGACCGCGAGACCAAGCAGCTGCGCACGGTCACCGCGCACGAGGTCGCCGAGCTCAAGTCGACCGTCGAGCGCGAGGTCGCCTCGCTGCGGGCCACCGCCGAGCGCGAGATCACCCAGCTGCGCGCCAAGGCGGCCCGGGAGGCCGAGGAGAAGCGCGCCGAGGCCACCAAGATGCTCACCGACGCCCGCGACAAGCGCGACAAGGACCTGCAGGCCCTCGCGCTGGAGACCGCCGAGCGCCGGGAGAAGAGCGAGCGCGAGGAGTCGCAGCGGCACGCCGCCCAGGTCAACGCCACCCAGAAGATGGTGGCCGAGGCCGAGGGCCGGGCCCGCGCCGCCGAGGACCGCGCCAAGGAGATCGAGCAGCGCGCCGAGAGCCGCCGGGTCGAGTCCGAGCGCACCGCCATCGAGACGGTCGAGAAGGCCCGCGCCCTCGCGGAGAAGACGGTGACCGAGGCCCGGTCCGAGTCGCAGCGGCTGCTCAGCGATGCGCGCACCGAGGCCGAGCTCACCACGCAGGCCGCCAAGCGCGAGGTCGAGGACCTCACCCGGCAGAAGGACGCCGTCACCAACCAGCTCGGCCAGATGCTGTCCGGCCTGTCCGGCCTGGTGCCGACCGTCGGTGCGGCGGCCAAGGCGGCCGAGGCCGTCAAGCAGGCCGAGGCCAAGGCCGACACCCCGGCCCAGCGGCCGGCCGAGGCCGGCGAAGCCGGCAAGCCCGAGGCGGTTGCCAAGACGAGCTGAGTCGTTCACCACTCGGTCCCCGGTTGCGCCACCCTCCGGTGTGCGCAACGGTTGAGACGACCGGGTGGGCTGTGCGAAGCATCTGCGGGCCGTGCCGGAGTCCTCCGGTACGGCCCGTTTGTTTCCGCCAGTAGCCTGAGCCCTGACAAATCGCAACCAGACGCATAGTCCCGCCAGGCCGGTGTGTATCGACACGTCACGGGACGATGGGTATGTGAGGATGGAAAGCATGTCGCACGGCGGGGAAATCTTCGGTCTCGGTGGAGACGCTGCCTCCGAGCCCAGCTTCGAGACCGCCCTGCGGGGTTACGAGAAGAAGCAGGTCGAACGCTACGTGGCGCGGGCCGAGAACGAGATCTCCGCCCTGGTCAGTGAGCGCGAGCAGGCCTACTCGCAGATCCAGGCGATGGCCGGGCAGATCGACCGCCTGCAGCAGGAGGCCGCCCAGTCGCGGCGCCAGCCGGGCCTGGCCGACGTCTCCTTCCGGCACCTCGGGCCGAAGGTCGAGGAGATCCTGGCCAAGGCCGAGGAGGTCGCCGCCGACATCAAGAGCTCCGCGACCGACGACATCGCCGCCCGACTGGCCGAGGCCGAGCGGATCCGCGCCGAGGCCGAGGCGCACGCCCACGACGGCATCCGCGACTTCGAGATCGCCCTGGCCGCCCGCCGGGCCGAGGAGGAGAAGGTCGACGTCGCCCGCCGCGCCGCCGCCGAGAAGGCCGTCGCGGGCAGCCGCCAGGCCGCCGAGCAGCTGCGCGCCGAGGCCGAGTCCACCCTCACCCGGGCCCGCGCCGAGGCCCAGCAGCTCACCGAGCGCGCCGCGCAGGAGGTGCAGCGCCAGCGGGCCGAGGTCGAGGGCTACGTCAAGTCCACCCGGGTCCAGGCCGACCAGGAGATCAAGGCCCTGCGCGACAAGACCCAGCAGGACGTGGCGAAGCAGCGGGCGGACGCCGACCGGGAGCGCACCGAGCTGAAGGCCGCCGCCGACCGGGAGATCGCGCAGCGCCGCCAGGAGCTGACCCAGGAGCTCACCCAGATGCGCGCCGCGGTCGAGAAGCAGTGCGCCGACCTGCGCAGCGAGGCCGACAAGTACGCCGAGGAGATCCTGCGCCGCTCCGACGAGCAAGCCACCGCGATCCGCCAGGAGATCGCCGGCCAGCAGAACAAGATCGCCGCGGCCGGCCGCGACTTGACGGCCGCGCAGGCCAAGGTGGCCGAGGCGGAGAAGAAGGCGGCCGACGCCGCCGAGCGCGCCCAGCAGGCCGAGCAGGAGACGCAGCGGGTGCAGCAGCGCCTGGCCGAGGTCAAGGCGGAGCTGGAACGCGAGCTCGTGCACGTCGAGGAGGCCAAGCGGGCCGGCGAGGCCGCCGAGCGCCGCGCCACCGAGGTCCGCCGCCAGGTGCAGCGGGAGGCCAAGCGCGTCGCCGAGCTGGCCTCGGCCGCCGTGCTCGCCGCCGCGGCATCGCC
>NZ_JBEZGQ010000637.1:0-4970 GCF_040650095.1 Actinoplanes sp. NPDC048791
GTCACCGTCACGGCGGTACGCACCCACGCCCACCACCTGCGGTCGCGGGTCACCCGCGGGACCGCGGCCCACGAGCACCACGTCGTCGCCGTCCGCCGATGTCTCCACGCGCAGCACGTCCAGCACGCAGCGCGCCGCGTCGCGGGCGGCGATCTCGCCCCCGATCAGCATGTCGTAGACCGTGGCCACCGCCACGCCACGCGAGACGGCGGTCGGCAGCGCGGGTGCCGCGGCCAGCAGCCCGGCGGTGTCACCGGCGGCCGGCCGGGTGGTCGCGAACGTCAGGTCGTCGTCGTTGGCCAGCAGGAAGTCGGCCCCGGCGGGCACTGCCACCGGCGTACGCGGACCCTGCACCTCGACCCGGACCAGCGCGGTCCGCTCCAGCCGGTCACCGTCACGGCGGTACGCACCCACGCCCACCACCTGCGGTCGCGGGTCACCCGCGGGACCGCGGCCCACGAGCACCACGTCGTCGCCGTCCGTCTCCAGGGTGAGCCGGTCGGTCCCGGCTGTCTCCAGCCAGCCGCGGCGCCAGGCGTTCAGGTCACGCCCGCCGGCCGCGCCCAGCGCGTCGATCAGGTCCTGCAGGGTGGTGTTGCCCCAGGCGTGCTGCGCGAAGTAGGCGGTCATGCCGGCGGCGAAGTTGTCCTCGCCGACATAAGTCATGAGCTGCTGCAGGACCGAGGCACCCTTGGGATAGGTGATCGCGTCGAAGATCGACGCCGCCTGCGCGACGTCGCGGATCGGCAGGCTGATCGGGTGCGAGGTCGGGCCCTGGTCCGCGACGTACGCGGTGAGCTTCTCCGCCGCGAGATGCGCCGCCCAGGCGTCCGTGTACGCCGTGGCGCTCACCGCGGCCCAGTGGCACGCGAACTCGGCGAACGCCTCGTTGAGCCAGAGGTCGTCCCACCAGCGCATGGTGACGATGTTGCCGAACCACATGTGCGCCATCTCGTGCAGCAGCACCCGGGCGAGCAGCCCCCGTTCGGCCGGCGTGGGCGTGCTGCGCCGCAGGAAGACGTCCGACCAGGTGACGCAGCCGTAGTTCTCCATCGCCCCGCCGAACTCGGGCATGAACACCTGGTCGTAGGTGCGCTGCGGGAACGGCATCCCGAAGACCCGGCCGTAGAAGGCCAGGCCCTGACTGGTCAGCGTGAACATCTCGTCGGCATCGCGGTCCAGCACCGCGGCGAGCGACCGCCGGGTGAACAGGCCCAGGTCACGGCCGTCGACCTCGCGCCGGATCTCGTACAGCGGGCCGGCGTTGATGACGGTGTTGTAGGGCGAGAGCGCCGGGGTGTCGGGGAACGTCCAGGTGCGGGCGTCGCCCAGCTCCTGCACCCGGGCGTGGCCGGAGCCGGAGTTGCTGGTCACGGTCCAGCCGGCCGGGGCGGTCACGGTGAACCCGTGCGGCGCCTTGAGATCAGGCTGGTCGAAGCACGCCCACACGTACCGGGCCTCGTCCGGCTCGAACGACATCCAGACGTACACCTCGCCGTCGGCCGGGTCGACAGCCTTGTGCACGCCCTCGCCCTCGGTGGTGTCGGCCTGCACGCTCTCCACCCGCAGGACGTTGCGGGCGGCGAGCCCGTCCAGCTCGATCCGGCCGTCGGCGGCGGGAGCGAGCGGCCGGTCGTTGAGCGTGGCGCCCACCACCTCGGCGGCACAGTCGACGAAGGTCCGGGCGCCGGGCTCCCGGCAGGTGAAGGTCACCGTGGACACGGACCGCACGTGCGGCCCGGTCGGCAGGTCGGTCAGGTCGACGGCGATGTCGTACCGTTCGACCGAGAGCAGCGCGGCGCGGGTCTCGGCCTCGGTCTGGGTCAGGCTGCGGGTCGGCAATGGTCCTCCTCCAGGATCCCCCCGATGGTAGGAGCACCCCGCCGCAACCTCCGCCCCATTAAGCGGGTACGGCAGGATCGGTGCGATGGAGATACCGGAATTGCGGCCGGCCGCCGAGGTCATCGGCACGGCCCGGGCGATCCTCGGCCACGAGCGGGCCCGCCTGGCGGATCGGCTGGGCGAGCACGAGCTGGTCCTGGTCGGCGGCAGTTCCGTGCCCGCCGCCCTGACCAAGGGCGACGTCGACCTGCACCTTCGGGTGCCCGCGGCGGGGTTCGGCGCGGCCGTCGCCGCCCTGCGGGAGATCTATGCGGTGGTGCATCCGGAGATCTGGCAGGAGTCGCTGGCGACGTTCGAGGTCCCGGGCGCGCCGTTGCCGACCGGCGTCGCGGTGACACCGGTCGGCTCCGAGCACGACATCCGCTTCCGCCGCGGGTGGGAACTGCTCGCTGCGGATCCCGCTCTGGTCGACGCCTACAACGCCATGAAGCTGCGGCACCGGGACCGCCCCGAGGAGTACGAGCAGCGCAAGTCCGCCTTCTTCGACATGCTCATGGACCCTCGGTGACCCGCTCGTTCAGCTTGGAGTGCCGGCGGCTGTAGCCGAAGTAGACGATCAGGCCGATCACGAACCACACCGCGAAGCGCAGCCAGGTGGTCGGGGTGAGGAAGGTGATCAGCCAGATGGAGAAGACCACGCCCAGCGCGGGGATCACCGGCATGCCGGGCAACCGGAACGAGCGGGGCAGCTCCGGGCGCCGGTAGCGCAGCACGATCACCGCCACGCACACCACGACGAAGGCCAGCAGGATGCCGATGTTGGTCAGCTCGGCCGCCTCCCGGATGGGCAGCAGCCCGGCGATGATCGCCGAGGCCACGCCGGCGATCCAGGTGACCCGGCTGGGCACCCGGCGCACCGGGTGCACCTTGGCGAACCAGGCCGGCAGCAGGCCGTCCCGGCTCATGGCGTACCAGACGCGGGTCACGCCGAGCATGAAGGTGAACATGACGGTGAGGATGCCGATGATCGCGCCGACCGCGATGACGTCGGCCAGCCCGGACAGCCCGACCGAGGCGAACGCGGAGGAGAAGCCGCTCTCCGGGTCGATCTCGCGGTAGTTCTGCATGCCGGTGAGCACCAGGGTGGCCAGCACGTACAGGACCATCGAGACGGCCAGCGAGTAGATGATCGCCTTGGGCAGGTGCTTCTTGGCGTCGCGGGACTCCTCGGCGGCCGTGCTCATCGCGTCGTAGCCGAAGACGGCGAAGAAGACGGTGGCGGCGCCGGTGATCGCGCCGCTGACGCCGAACGGGAAGAACGGCCGGTAGTTCTCCGACCTGATGTAGAAGAAGCCGACCACGACCACCAGCAGCACCACGGCGATCTTGAGTACGACCACGGCGGTCTCGAACCGGGCCGCCGCCTTGATCCCCCGGTTGAGCAGGAAGGCGATCAGCAGGCACAACACCATGGCGAACAGGTCCACCACGTGCCCGTCGCCGCTGCCGGGCGCGCCCAGCATCCAGGCGGGCAGGTCCACGCCGAGCTCGCCCATCAGGAAGCCGAAGTAGCCGGAGATGCCGATCGCCACCACCGCCACGATCGCGATGTACTCCAGCAGCAGGTCCCAGCCGATGAACCAGCCGACGATCTCGCCGAGCACGACGTAGCCGTACGTGTAGGCCGAGCCCGCCTTCGGGATCATGCCGGCGAACTCCGCGTACGACAGCGCGGCGGCGGCACTGGCGATGCCGGCTATCAGGAACGAGATCAGCACGGCGGGCCCGGCTGTCTCGTTGGCCACCGCGCCGGCCAGCGCGAAGATGCCGGCGCCGATGATGCCGCCGACCCCGATGGCGGTCAGCTGCCACAGTCCGAGCGTGCGGGACAGGCCGGTTTCTCCCTCGTCGGCGATCTCTTCGACCGGCTTGCGACGGAAGATTCCCGATCCGCGGCCGAACTCCGGTGTCGTAGTCATGGCCCCCTCCTCGTGGAGTACGCCACGGCGTCCCACCGATGGGCCGCCTCTAGAACCGGAGTACCACGTCGGCGATCAAAAAGCATCCACGGGAGTAGATGTCATTCGGCGCGGACGTGGTCGATGTGGACAACTCCCCCGGTGTTGAGGAAGACCCACACCACCCGGATCTGACTGACGTCGAGGGTGACGCCGGAGGGGCATTCGATGTCGTCGAAGGACTCGGTGACCGTCCGGCTGGAGTGCGGGTTCGTCCACGCCCAGCGTCCGGCCTGGCACCACGTCAGGGCGTCACCGACCTGCACGGCGATCTCGCCGACGCTGCCCACGTCCTCGGTCCGCAGGTCGAACGCGAGCCCGGACCGCCCGCTCAGGTCCAGCGACGCGGGCACGGGCGCGCCGAACCAGTTGCCCGGCACGGGGGTCTCGACCCGCAGGCCGGAGGTCCCGTCGGTGTGGAACGTGGCCGACTGCGCCACACTGCCCCCGGTCCCGGGGTTGGCGGTGGTGAAGCCGTCCGTGCCGTCCTCGAACGAGAAGATGGTCTGCCGCACCGGCAGCACCGGATCGCCGGGGCCGGCGTCACCACAGGTCAGCACCGGATCCGCCCAGTCGGTACGGGTGCCGGCCGTCCCGCTGGTGACCAGGCGCAGCCACCGGACGCCGGTGAGATCCGCGTCGAGCGTCACCGGCGCCGCCCCGGAACTCACCGGGCCGCTGGTGGCCGCCACGGTGTCGTCGGCGTAGACGGTGAAGGTCGCCGGGCCGGACGCGGGGGCCTCGTCGTCTACGCCGGCCTGGGTGACGAGCCGGGTGCAGTCGCCACCCAGGTAGTAGACGATCTCGCTCGGTGCCGCGGTGCCGATGCCCCGGTTGAAGTAGCGCCCGCCGATGGTGATCAGGTTGCCGTCACCGATCCCGGCGCCACCGTTGCTCTGGTCGAGTTCGGCCGGGCCCAGGCCGTTCGCGGTGGAGTAGGCCAGGACCTTGCTCAGCGCGCGCCGGCCCGCTTGCGGCGGCGTGACGACCGTGGCTACGAGGACGCTGGAGGTCGTCGCGGTCCGCCGGCCCCACCGGTAGTGGGCGGACACCGTGAGCCGATAGTCGCCCGCGGCGGTGCCGTCCGGCGCCCGTACCGTCCAGGTGGTC
>NZ_JBEZGQ010000638.1:0-4963 GCF_040650095.1 Actinoplanes sp. NPDC048791
AAAATCCGGCCCAACGGTAGCCCCCCCAGCCCGCCGGGGGGGGCGCCCCCCCCCGCGCCGCGTGGTGGCACACGCCCGGACAACCGCCCGCCGCCCGCTGGCCCGGCCACTCCGGGTGGTGACGCGGAGAGGTCCGGGGACTACTCCGTGGTGGGCCGGCGACGCTGGGTGTCGTCGGCGATGATCACAGCGGCAACGAGCAGAGCGACCACCACGGCGAAGAGCCAGGAGGCGTCGTCGATGAGCTGGGCGGCGGCAGGGGCCTGGAACGCGGCGAGCAGAAAACCCACCCACGCGAGGCGGCGCTGACGCTCGGACAGAAAACCGGCTGAACGCATCCGGATATTGTGGCCCGATTTGGGTGCTTCACCGTCACCCTTTCGGCCGATCTCGGGTTGTCCGATGGTGCCTACTGCGCAGCGTAATCGTCGGTCCACGGTCGGTTCGCGACCCGTGTTCGCGCTGCTCGCCGCCATGATCGTGGGCCTTTTCGGGGCCGGCTGCGCTCCCGTGACGACGTTGGGCGCCCGGCAGATGCCGGCCGCGGACGGCCCGCAGGAGCACGTGCTGGCGGGCGCGTTGCACGGCCGTACCGGTGCGTTTCTGATCGTCCGGGACTCCGCGTCGCGGGTCGAGGTCCGCCTAGCGGACCTGCCCGGCCTGCTCTACCGGATCAGTACGCCGGCCGATTCGGGCCTCGCGCCGGCGGTCACCGGCACCCATGGCCGGGTCCGGCTGGGCCTGCGCCCGACCGGCGCCGACGGCCCGGACACCGTGGAGATCCTGCTCAACCGGGCGGTGAGCTGGGACATCCGCCTCCCGGCGGGCGCCGGCGAGCAGCACCTGGACCTGTCGGCCGGCCGGCTGCGCCGCCTGGAACTCGGCTCCGGCACCGGCCTGGTCAGCATGCGCCTCCCGGCGCCCCGCGGCACGGTCCCGATCATCGTGGCCGGCGGCGTGGGCGAGGTGGCGGTCGCGCTTCCCCCGGGTACGCCGTTACGCCTGCACCTCCGAGGCGGCGCCGGCCTGGTCGCCGTCCCGTGGGCGGGCCGGACCCGAGCCCCGGCCGACACGGTCCTGGCCCCGGCAACCTGGCCCCAGGCCCCGGACCGCTACACGATGAACGTCGGCACGGAGGTAGGCAGCGTCACCGTCTGGGGCTGAAACTAATGCGGTCCGCTGCGGCCGGTGGTGCTGGGGCGGTATTCGCGGTCCGGGTCCGTCTGGCCCGCCTCGTTCTCCGTCGTCACCTGGGCACCGTGCCCGAAGGCCTGTTCCTCGCCCGCGTCGTTGTCCGTCGGGTCGCCTTGGCCGTCGGTGTCCCAGCTGGCCATCGCCTCGCTGAGGTCCTTCACCGAGGTCTTCTCCTCGTCGCGCCACACGCCGTCTTCGCGATCAGTCATGGCTGTGGCGTACCCGGGGTCCGGGACGGCGAAACGGCCGCCGGTGAGCCGGCGGCCGTTCCGTTTGTCACGCGATCATGCTCCCGGGCGGTCCACCTGGCCGCGCCAGGCGCCGGACTCGGTGCCGCGCTGCTCGATGTACTCCTTGAAGCGCTTCATGTCGCCCTTGACCTGGCGGTCGAGGAAGCCGAGCTTGTCGCCGGCCGTCTCGGCCACGCCCTGCGGCTCGAAGTCCATCTGGCAGGTGACGCGGGTGGTGGTGTCGCTGAGCCGGTGGAAGGTCACGACGCCGGCCTGCTTGGAGCCTTCGATCGAGGTCCAGGCCACCCGCTCGTCGGGCAGCTGCTCGGTGATCTTCGCGTCGAACTCCCGCTTGACCCCGTCGATGTTGGTCTTCCAGTGCGTGGTGGTGGCGTCGAGCTGCCGGATCTCCTCGACGCCGCCCATGAAGCGAGGGAACTCCTCGAACTGGGTCCACTGGTTGTACGCGGTGGTTACCGGGACGTTGACGTCAACGGACTCGGTGACTGTACTCACGGTGATTCCCCTTCATTGTTGTTGCCCCGCCTTGCTGTGGTGCGGTCGTGCGGTGTTCACTGACCGGTCGCGTGCCAGACCTCGGCCACGTTCCGGTACGTCTTGTCCGCGGGCAGCCGCCGCAGCGCCTCGATGATGTCGTCGGGCGCCAGCAGGTCCCGCGCGCTCTTCTCCAGCGCCTCCCGGTCGCCCGGTAGCGCGGAGAGGCCGATGTAGCTGCCGAAGCGGCTGAAGGCCTCGCCCTGCGGGCTGCCCACGCCGTTGACCTCACCACGGCCGGCGTCGTCGCCGGGGACCACGCTCACCTGCGGCTGGTCCTCGCCGGACGGTTCGGCCATCTTCCACTCTTCGGCCCGTGCGCCGGCGACGCCCTGGACGGTCCCCCGGACCTCCTGGCTCAGCTCATCGTCGACGCGGGCGCTGTGCTTGTCGCTTCCGCGTTCCATGGTCAAAGACTGCCCGGCCTCGGGACGGCTAAACCGCGTCGTCGGGTTCCTCACGGGGCGGCAGTGGCGGGTCCGGGTCCTCGTTGCCGGCCTGCAGCTGCCGGCCGCGCTGCACCTCGGCGTTGATCTCGACACCGAGCATCAGGGCGGAGTTGGACAGGTACAGCCACACCAGGAACGCGATGACGGCGCCGAGGCTGCCGTACGTCTTGTCGTAGGAGGCGAAGTTGGCCACGTACAGGCCGAAGCCGAAGGTGGCGACGGCCCAGGCCAGCAACGCCACCACGCCGCCGAGCGTGAGCCAGCGGAAGCGCGGCTGCTTGACGTTGGGCGCGATCCAGAACAGCAGCGACAGCAGCAGCATCAGGATCAGCACCAGCACCGGCCAGCGGCCGATCGAGTACGTGAGCTTGGCCGCCTCGCCGGCGTGCAGGGCGTTGCCGACCGCGTCCACCATCGGGCCGCTGATCACCAGGCCGGCGGCCACCGTCGCGATCAGGACGAGGGCGATGGCGCTCAGGCCGATCTGCAGCGGGCGCAGCTTCCACCACGCCCGGCCCTCGCGCACCCCGTAGATCCGGTTCGACGCGCGGGTGAAGACGCCGACGTAGTTCGACGCCGACCACAGGGCGCCGAGCAGACCGAAGCCGAGCAGCACCTTGGCCGAGCTCTGCTGCACGATGATGGCGTCCAGCACGTCCCGCAGGCTCTGGTCGGCGACGATCGAACCGGCCCCCAGGTCCTCCAGGATGCCGATGATCGTGTTGACCGCCGTGCGGCCGTCGGTGACCAGGTTGACCAGCGCGACCACGACGATGCCGACCGGGAAGACGGCCAGCACCGCGTTGTAGGTCAGGGCGGCGGCGAGGTCACCGCAATCGTCGTCGAGGAAACCGTTGGCACTGCGCCACAGCACTCCGCGCCAGGTCGACCAGCGCAGCTGGCGGAGCCGGGTCGGCAGCGGAGCTGTTTCGGTACGGGCGTCAACGGCAGTCATGGTGGGGCTCCTCATCCGTCACGCCATGCACACAGAGCACTACCCGCGCCTTGTTTGCGACAAACTCGAACGGGTACGGCGAGCGCGACGAGAGGCGGCGGGTGACGTGGAACGTGCGGACGCGATAGTCATCGGAGCGGGACACAACGGGCTGGTGGCCGCGAACCTGCTGGCCGACGCCGGCTGGAGTGTCGAGGTGCTGGAGGCCACGCCGCATCCCGGCGGCGCGGTGCGCTCCGGCTACGTGACAGCCCCGGGCTACCTGAGCGACCTGTTCAGCTCGTTCTACCCGCTGGGCTACGCCTCGCCGGTGATGCGCGGGCTCGAGCTCGGCGACCACGGGCTGAGCTGGACCAACGCCCCCGATGTGCTGACCCACCTGCTGCCGGACGGCCGGGCGGCCACCGTCAACCGCGACGTCGAGACCACCATGGCCTCGATGGAGCAGTTCGCCCCCGGGGACGGGGAGCGGTGGCTGCACGCGTACGACGACTGGCGGAACGTCTCCAAGCAGATGCTCGACGTGCTCTTCACGCCGTTCCCGCCGGTGCGTTCCGGGCTGGAACTGGCCCGCCAGCTCAAGGTCGGCGGCGCGCTGCGGCTGGCCCGGCGGCTCGTGCTGTCCGTCCGCCAGTTGGGCGCCGAGCTGTTCGAGGGCGAGGGCGCCCAGCTCGCCCTGGCCGGCTGCGCCCTGCACACGGACCTGTCACCGGAGGACGCGGGCGGCGGCGTCTACGGCTGGCTGCTGGCCATGCTCGGCCAGGAGTACGGCTGGCCGGTCCCCGTCGGCGGCGCCCAGCAGATCACGTCCGCGCTGGTCGCGCGGCTGGAGTCGCGCGGCGGGCGGATCACCTACGACACCCCGGTGACCCGCATCCTGGTCGCGCGGGGCAAGGCGATGGGGGTACGCACGGCGGACGGCCGCAACTGGCGCGCCCGCCGGGCCGTGCTAGCCGACGTACCGGCCCCGGCGCTGTATCTGGACATGGTCGGCTCGCGGTGGCTGCCCTCGCGGTTCCAGGAGGACCTGGAGTTCTTCCGCTGGGACGGCGCCACCGTCAAGGTCGACTGGGCGGTCAACGGCAAGATCCCCTGGAAGAACCCGGCCGCGGCCGGCTCGGGAACGGTGCACCTGGGTGCGGACCTGAACGGCCTGACCCGGTACGCGGCCCACCTGGCCGTGGACGAGATGCCGCCGGACCCGTTCCTGCTGCTGGGGCAGATGACCACCGCGGACCCGTCGCACTCGCCGGAGGGCACCGAGTCGGTGTGGGCGTACACCCACCTGCCGCATCGCAGGAAGTGGGCCGCCGAGGACATCGCTGCCCACGTCGAGCGCATGGAGGCCGTGCTGGAGGCCCAGGCGCCCGGTTTCGGCCGGCTGGTCGTCGGGCGCAACGTCTTCTCCCCGGCCGACCTGGAACGGGAGAATCCGTCACTGGTCGGCGGGGCCCTGGGCGGCGGTACGGCGGCCGCGTTCCAGCAGCTCTTCCTGCGCCCGATCCCGGGGCTGGGCCGGCCGGACACCCCGGTGGACCGGCTGTTCCTGGCCAGCGCCTCGGCCCACCCGGGCGGCGGCG